>JAKPYU010000191.1 GCA_029568995.1 Candidatus Omnitrophota bacterium
ATCCACCGATCCATTCCGACCATGCCAGCAGCTCGCGTCGCATCCCATACGTTCGTGCCGATTCCCGGTTTTGACAGCCGTTGGTTCCCCGACCATACTCGTCCCATGGAGGCGTTTTGTGGATGAAAGTTCCTACACGCAATGGCTTTGGTTTCCTTCGAGTCACACTACAAGAGGCTTGCTGAATCACCCGAACAGCTTTCTCAGGACGCCGCGAAGCTGGCACAGATGCGGACGATGGTTGAAAGTCTGAAAACTGAGGCGGCCAGGACCGGACGCCTTGACGACCCGATGCCATCGGGCGGCGCCCACTGGGTTCCCGATGCTTCAAACACAGTTATTCCTGTTGTTGACGAAGCATCGAGGGCGATCGCTATTCTCGAAGCCAACAATATCTCATGCCAGGGCGATGGCAATCGATTCTCCGTCGTGGTTCATTACCAGAAGCAGGGACGGGACTGGACGATGGACGGAGAGATTGCAGCAATCGAACGCCGCGATGGTCGATGGGAACTGATGGTTATCACCGCCCCATACTTCTGGGGTGATGATTGGCGGGAAAAGCCCTTGTTCCTGACGGCGGACACACTTCCAGAGATCGCGCGCTTTCTCGTCAACACGTTGACGCCACGCATGCACGGTCGAACACTGTCGGTTCCAGGCTGAAGATTCGGCCATGATGGAAACAATCAGCTTCCCGAGCGCTGTCTGTTTTCAGGGGCTCAGGCCATTTCCGCTGACACATGGATTGATAGCCCCACTTACGCCTATCCGCAAGTTACAGCAGTGAAGGTTTATGGTTGCGACTAGATTACGGGTTCGCCGGCACTGGGCAGAACCGCCCAAGCCATGGGTATGTATGATCATCACTGAAAACTGTCCTGACGTGGAGTCAGGTCACAGGCATTGTGGCGAGTTAGCGGTGTAATCGTAGAATCCACCAACGTCCGGATAGGAAGAAGGCGCGTAGTCGCACTCAATCAACGGCTTATCAACCGAGCCCATCATGCACCGGCTGCAGTAAGTTCCAATGCAGTCGTTGTTGATGTTGAAAAACGGGCTGTCCTCGGTATCAAGGTCGGCACACTGCGCAGGAACGCAGTCGTACATTCTGTCGATTGGATTCCAACCGCATACCTTGGACTCATAATCCTCGGTCTTATACGACGGGCAGTGGTTCCACCGCAATTCGTAATTGTCGTCGCCAGGGGCATTGCCCATCCAGAACAGGACATTCCCGGCACACGCGCCGCGGGCGCCGACGTTGCACGAATCCTCCTCGTACCCTTGATCCTTGGTCTGATCGCAATAATTTGAATTAACGCAATCGCACGGAGCAAACCCCTTGACCGTGCAACTCACCGAATTGTCGAGCGTGATAATCCCAGTATCTTCACAGGATTGACCGCAGGGAGCACAGTTACCCCACTCATTATCCATGCAGGTCCGATAGCCCGTAGTATTATCAGGACAATAACAAGACTTCTGATCAAGGTCGTCGCACACATGCTCTTCCTCGTCACATCCGGCCACGAAAGCGACTCCGAACAGAACGACGACAAGGGAAACACCCGTAATCAGACGGTTCATTGGACACCCCGGTTTTGAATTACCGATCGTTTACACTCAACTCCAATGTCTTGTCAACAATTTTTGTACCGCAACCGGTTTCCCGGACACAAGTTTGTAGTCACGCGGCCTCCTGATTCGACCAGGCTCTTCGGGCCTCTGCCGGTGTAAGGAAGCCATTTTTCTCGACACGCCAGTGTTCGTTGTACACCTCGACGAATTTTCTGACAGCATCGCGCACCTCTTCGATATTGTTGAAAATCGTCCATGGATAACCTGCTCTTTCAAAGTCCTGTTGAAACGTTCGGCGACACCATTGGTCTGGGGCTGCTCAATAAATGAGAAAGACGGCGCAAGGCCCCAGAAGCGGATCTGGGTGAGGAAATGGTCGGACAGGTACTGAGTGCCGTGGTCCATTCGGAGGGCGATACCGCGGGCGACGTCCTGACAAACTGAGTCAAAGATTTTCTGGATGGCCATGCCGATGGGCTGGGCGGCC
>JAKPYU010000210.1 GCA_029568995.1 Candidatus Omnitrophota bacterium
CTTTCCAAGCAAGTTCCAGAACGGAATGAGGCGCATAGGTTCCACCTTCCCGAATCGAATACGGGCTGGAATTGTCGATAACCAGTCCATAGTCGATGCCTTTCATCGTACAGCTTACGAACAGCAGCGAAAGCAATAGCAGTACTGTTGATACAAGCAACGCTTTTTTCATCTACAAACTACCTCCCCTTTAGAGAATATTGATGATGCAATAAACTGAAACCGATTAACATGTTCGAGAAAGGATGACTAATCCATTTTCCAATCCAAAGTTGGGTATTTATGATTAGTATATCATATCAGTTTAAAAAAATTATCCAACATCGTAAAATAAGAAGGATGTAACATTAAGCGAAAGGTTCTAATTATTTTTAGAACTGTATAATTTCATTTTAAGCGCGATACAAGGACAACCTAACCTACTCAGCGTTTTATAAGGAAAAAAAGCGGGGAACGGGAAACGATGAAAACAGCCCGGCTTACGCCGGGCTGTTATCACTTGTTTTCGAATATTCAGAACCGATTAGAACAAGAGCCAGGGCTTGGAGCCCAACTCGTATTCGTCGACGTAGTGACCCAGGTAGAGATTTTGTGAAACAGGGATAACGTGACCGTTGATCGTTACGGTTCCGGTTACGACATAATCGTCGAAATCCGCGGGGATCGGAATGACCCGGAGATTATCGATCCAAGCCGTGTCGTCGCCTTCACTAACCGCGCCATCCTTCACGTACTCGAAACCGATTACTTCGCCGGCGTAAGGGAGCGTGATCTCTTCCCAGTCTAATTCACCGGAGCAAGAATAAACGAGAGCGTCGTCGAGGTAAACGTTAACGAAGTCCCACCCTTCCTCTGTCGAGCACTTCACGTTGAATTTCAACCAGTAATCTCCGACGGGGACGTCCGGGAGAGCCGCCATCCAACAGCTTTCGTCTTCGCTGATATCGCCGAACTGCGCGGAGAAGGTGCCAACGAAAGCTTCCTGGTCAGTAACGATCGGTGTGGCATCTCCCCCCAAGGTCCAGTTCCAATCCGCATTCAGGAAATTGCCGGTTTCAAAGCCTTCCGTTAATATGGGAGCGGGGGGTACCGGCGCAGGGGAAGCTTCAACGGAGATATAGTAATATACGTAATCGTTATCGTCGGGTTTAGTAAATTCGACCGTTTCGCCCGGACCGACCGTCTGCTTTTGAAACTCCGCGGTTTCGTCATCCCTGATTATTTTTGCAGTGTATTGCCCGGCTTTATCCGGCATCGTGATTTCAGCGGCGAACGTTGAGGCCACGTTCACGATGAGTACGGTATCGTCACCGATGACGACCCCTTCTTCAGTAGAGGCAACTTCTTCTTCCAATCGGCTACCCAAGCCCTTATAACTTGGTCCGGAAAGATACACGTCGTACGTATCGGGATCGATGCCGAAAAACATTCCTGGAAGTCCTCCAGACTGGGCATAGTAGCTGGGTTTGCCGTCTCGTTTGAGCGTGATGTTGACTAAGGGGAGGAAGGTCTCTCCCTCGTTGCCCAAAACAGTTACCATCAGATTACCACCGACGTCCTGCCGGGTGGAGGCGTTCTGTTGCAGTGCCGCCAGGGCGTCGATTCTTCCGTACCCGGTGTTTTTGTCGTATCCGGGAAGATCCATATCCACGGCTGAGTTTTCGATGAGTTTTCTCATTTCATAGGGCGTGGCATCCGGGAACTTTTGGTAGAGGAGGGCGGCCAAACCAGAAACATGCGGTGAGGCCATCGAAGTGCCCCCGTAGTAGGAGTAATGAAGACCGCCCTGCAAGGTAGCGGGATCATCCACACCGATAGTTGACAGGATCGATTCGCCGGGGGCGACCACGCTGACGCTATCGCCTCGAGAAGAAAACTCCGTCAGGCTATCGTTGACGGTGCTGGCGCCGACGCCAATAACCCCGGGGTAATTATTGGGGTATCCCCAATTTTCGCTAACATGGGTATTCCCCGTGGAAACGACGACGATCGCTCCGTTTTCGAGGGCATAGTCTATCCCCATTTTTAACGTATGGGAGTATCCCGGTCCGCCCCAACTGTTTTGCAGGATCTTCGCGCCTTGGTCGACCGCCCACATCCAACCGAATATCACGTTTATATCTCCGATGAAATCGCCATCCTCCCCGTAAAATATGGGTATCGGCATAATTTTGGCATCGGGAGCGACACCGACGATGCCTTCGCCGTTGTCCTTTACGGCCGCGATGGTTCCGGACACGTGCGTCCCGTGGGAGTCGTATTGGACAGAGGTCCCTGCCGGTATCTCTTCGTCCAAAAGGGCATTATATCCGGTGACATACTGTCCGGCCAGGTCGGGATGCGAGGAATCGCTTCCGGAATCGCAAACGGCAACGATAACGCCATCGCCGGTATATCCCAGCGCCCAGGCGCCTTCGGCGTTGATCTTTTTCAATCCCCAAAGATAATCATACAACGGATCGTCAGTTACTCTGGATTGCGTGAACGCGACGCTTTCGACGGTCGGTTGGATCAGTTCTCTTTTGTAACTTGGCTCGACATAGCGAATGCCCGCGATCGTCTTCCCTTCCAATTTGCCGAGCGTATCCGCGACATCGCCGGGGATTCTCAATTCGGCGACGTTGATCTGTGGTACGGTTCGACGGATTTGAGCTCCCAATTTACGGGCAAACGTTTCCAAGGAATCCATATTTTCGTACCCGACGAGCAAGGTATGGGCTAAGACATCATATTCGCCGAAGGCTGTGTAACTGACGGCAAAGGAATCGGGATCCGGTTGGTTTTCGGGCAAAACAGGATTGGCTTCCGTACCGGCATAACGAGTACAACCGGTGAACACGAAAGCGATGATCATTAAAACCGATAGGATTGTTGTGAGTTTCTTCATCTTGTTCATCCCCCTTATTGCGCGCCGGTTGTGAAGGCGGCGTGAAGATCAGGTTCCATACATGTCGCCGGATCATAGTACCATCCGGTATCCCGGTATTTGTAATCCGCCGCGATCGAATAAGCTCGGCTATCAGCGTCGGTGACGCAAGCGAGCGCGATATTGACTCCCCAGTTGTAGGTTTTATTGGGCTCGAAGGTATTTTCTTCATAGGGAGTGAGTTCGCCGCTATACGGATTATACCAAGACCACCCGAGTCCGATAATGTTCGGGTTAACGCCTGTAAAGGGCAATTCGATGCTGTCCGCGGTATCAGATGTAAATCGGACCATGTTCCCTTGCAGGGTGGTGGGCACGATCAGCCCGTTGTCGGATTGTACCCAATCGTAAATGAAGGGGGCATAGGTATAGATCACATCGCCTTCAACAGATTCTAAAGCCTTCGTCGGTTTCCATTTGAAAATCGGATTGAGAGGAACATCCACCGCATCGTCGAGGGGGTTCTCCAACTCGATGTTGAAGGAATCCAGCGGAACGACAGAACCTAAATCGGTGGGCGTGGATTCCAAGGTGCCATATACGGAAGTCACCTGATAATGCAGCGCAACGCCGGGATGCAGGAAGATGGAAGGGTCTTTGTAGAAGGAGAATAAGTTCATCACCTGGTTTTCATTAAAACCTTCGCCCACATAATAAAGGATCGTGTTAGCGAGCCAGGAAACGAAGGCTTCGGTCACAAAGCCGAATTTCTCGTAAGTGATCCCGTCGAGAGAATAGTACAAATTATACCCGTCGGGTTCATCTCCAGGATTCAGTAGTTCGTCTGGATAAGCTCCGTAGTAAGCATCCGCCGTGGTCCAATCTGCCCAGTAGAGGAGAGACCACAAATTGCCACCGTCGGGAGCCACCCGGCTTCCTTCGTCCAATTCCCTGACGAACGAATTTTCAATATACTTCGAAGATCGGACGGGATCCGTCTGTTCGACCACGGAAACCCCTCTCGGGTCCACATACATCGAAATACCGCTTCGGCGCGTGTAGGTCCACATATTCTCTAAAGAATAGGTTCTTTTGAAAAACCAGTCGGAAAAATCCGCGAAGGACATTGGCTGATACATGGCCACTTCCCCGGGATCGGTGCCTTCCACGAGGAGATAGTCCACTTTCAGAACGCGATTGCCATTATAGTCGTAGACAGTGGTGTAGAGCGCGACTTTGCCGTCGTGTCCGATAGGCGTGATGTCGAACTCGGCTTCGGTACTGTCCGAGACGATCCCTCGATCGGTGGTGACGAGACTGGCTCCCGCGATCCGGTCGATAAGGGGTTCGTAGATGATATCGATATGGTTGGCCGCCGTCACTTCGATTTTCGCCGTGAAAGGTCCCGTGATCGATTGGGTGTTGATGTCGATCGGCGTTCCCTCACGCGTGACGATCCCGGCCGCTTCGATTTCAAAGAATCCGATTTCAACGACGGGATCAGTCTCTGTGGCCGGGTTGGAATTCAACGTCGCGGTTTTCATAACGATCCCGAAGGGGATGTCGTTGGCGGCTTCCGGTTTCAAACCTTGCACCAAACTCCTCGCAAAGCCTTGCTTGGTGACTTTCACATCGATCTTTAAGGGAATTCTGTTGATGCCGACTTCCACGGCCCCGAGCACACCAGTCACGCCCTGACCCACCAAGTTCGCGGTGCCGCTTTCGTAGACCTGGACGGTCGCGCCTTCGACCCCGGGACCCGCGTTCCAATTCGTGACGACGAAGTGTAAAACATCCGCAGGTACGAAAATGCTGGTACACGATACAAAAAAGGCGGAAACGCTAAGAATTAATACAAGCAATAGAAGTGTTTTTTTCATGAATCTACCTCCTGTTAAAATTTTGAATCGCGCGTTCTATCTAAATGACCATCAAAAAGAGACATATCGCTCTGAATACCCCATGGGATAGATTATACCACAGTAAAACGGATTAGTAAATCGAGTCTTTATGAGCTTATCCGCAATTTACCCATCTTGATTGATGAGGCGTCAGATTCGGCAGGGTTTCTTCTCGATTTACTGGTACAATAGAGGATAATACAAGAACGGGAGGGGATGATTTCGGTGCGAATATTCAAAGGGTTCCTTTTGGTTCTATTCTTGGCGTTATTCGTCGGCTGCTCCGTTAGCCCTGTTCCAGAGGATGATCCTGTGATGGAGATCGTCATTGACGAATCCATGACAACTCTCAGAGACGGACACACTTATGCGCCGCGGTCGGTGATCCGGATCGCCTGGAAAACGCAGTCTGGGAAGACGCTACTCTGCGATTTCTTCCTCTACCGGGAGGGAGAACCGGTCGATACCCGGCATGCGGTAGAGGGTGTTGTCTTTTCTGTGGAAGAGGAGGGGCATTACCGCGTTGAACTGACTCCGGCGGGTGTCCGCTCTGCCCCCGTACGCTATTCCTTCTCGGTGACGCGGGCTTACGAAGAGCTGTATCAATCTCCCGGAGGGAGTATCAAAGCGGAGTTCCTCGACGCATTGTTAGCGGTCTCGACGCTGGATATCCACTTTTTCCGTTATGCCGAAGAGCCTTTGCCCGGAACAAGCGAAACCATACAACGGCGCGATGCGATGAATCTGAGAGACAGCAACCATGACGGGATTTACGACCACTGGGAGATCATCCCGAATGTCTTCGCTCAAGCGGTATCCGTGGCCTGCGCTTTCAACACCTTGGATACCGATTGGCATCTACGCGGCATGCGATACGAAGAAACCGCGATCTATCCCCTCTACTTCGGGATCGCGGGCCTTTACCAGGGGTATTACCTTCATACGACACTGGCAACGGTTGGCTTCGAAATCGGAGTGCCCTTTGCCCGATATCTCCATGATGCGCAGGGATCGATAAATGATTACGCGTCTTTTACACTAAGGGAACGGTACG
>JAKPYU010000262.1 GCA_029568995.1 Candidatus Omnitrophota bacterium
AGATCCCGCACCGACTTGGCTTCGTCATTTTCGTGCACAGCGAGAACCCAGCGGACAGGCCTCATGCTCTGTTTCGCATAAACCAGTTCCGCAACCTCGATCACATCCACCTTGTTCTCGACCACCCAGTCATGACCGGTGATCCCGGCGTCCAGCACCCCATCCGCCACATAACGTGGGATTTCCTGCGCTCGAAGCAGCACCGGCGCGATTTCCTCGTCATCGCAGGTCGGAAAATACGAGCGCCCGTTGACCGTGATGTTGAATCCCGCCCGGGCAAAAAGCGTCATCGTGGACTCCTGAAGGCTTCCCTTGGGAATCCCCAGACGCAACCGTTGTGTGTCCTGAAATGTCATCGCCCGGAACCTGATTCCATTGATGTTGCCAAAGATAATTACTATAGTTACGATTTCCCCGTCCGGTCAACCGAAGCGCCATTGAACCGTCCCGCAGGTGTTGTTCGGAAACACGGCTTGCCCGCTGAGTGGCGGCATTTTTCCGGCAAAATGCTCTATCCCTCCTCCCGGAAATATGATATCAATTTCACGGCGGTTTGCACTTCAACCCGGTCTGGGAGGCGAATCATGTCGAATCCGGATTCCCTGGACTTGATCGAGATCCGAAAGATCCTGTACGCAACGGATTTCTCTCGGATCAGCGCGTATGGATTTCGCCATGCGCTTACCTTGTCGAGGTGCTTTCGGGCGAAGTTGATCATTTTTCACGCCATCTCCATTCCGCCCACCATCCCGGCCGATCCGACCGGCGGCGTGGCCCTGGCAGAGTGTTTCGACGAGCTGCAAGAAGAGTCGAAAACCCGCCTGGAGGAGATGCTGGGCGAGGCCCGGAAGCATGGGGTGGAGGCAGAGACGCTGCTGGTGGAAGGCGCTCCTCATCGGACCGTGCTGGAGGAAGCGGAACGTCTGGGTGTGGATTTGATCGTGGTGGGAACCCACGGGCGGACGGGGGTGGAGCATCTGCTTCTCGGCAGCACCGCCGAGAAAATCATCCGCCATTCTCCCGTGCCGGTGCTGGTGGTCCGCCACCCGGAGACGCCATCGTCGGAGAGTTGACTTGGTTTGATGGTTGGGATACGGCTCCGAGAGAATTCCTGCACAATACATTTCACGGTCCTCATCGAACTCAAACGAGAGATCCAATGGAGAACCATTATGAAAAATAGAATCACCATTTGTCTTCTTTTTCTGTTGCATCTCATCCTGATGCCTGGCATCATTCAGGCGGCAGGGGATTGGGTTGCATCCCTGGAACTTCCCGACGCTGTGATTGTCGAGGCTTACGAACAGGCTGCCCGAAAGAATGTGCTGGCGGCGGTGAATCCGGCGGTCTTTCCCGGATACTGGTCGGTCTGCGCCGACGGCAAAGATTATGGCTATGGCTACACCTACCCCTCGCTGGACGGCCATCAGATGACCGATGCGCTCCTTTGGCTGGGGCAGATGGATACCGTGAAGGCGAACTGGGACTATGTTAAGACATTTCAGAAGCCGGACGGCCAACTGCCGTTGGCGATTTTTCCCGATAGCGCCGGTAAATGGATCGGCCCGGCTACCGCGCAGGCGCAAACGGACATGAACGGCGGCCTGTATCGCCACTGGGTTCCAGGCGATCCGTTGCGGGCGCTGGCCGGTCCGACTTATATCCAGAACGCTTACGAGATCTTCCGCTTCACCCTGGATCGTGAATGGCTTGCGCAACAAATCTCGTCGGTCAACCTGGCCGCGGATTTCCTTTCTTCGCTGACAACGGACGAGGGCGCAGTTGGGGGAGCGGGCTATTACATGGAACGTCCGACACGGGTTGAATACGACGGTGTGGCGCAATGTCACGCCGTGGATGCGTTCCGGCGAGCGGTGGAGTTGAACGAGATCCTGGGGAATCGGGATGCCGTCGAGAAATATCGGGCGCTCGCTAAGCGGATTGAGTCTCACTTCCGCACCCGGTTCTGGCTGAAGGATCGGTTTGCGGAGTATATCCACCCGGAGCGAGGAGCCATTTCCAGTCATGGTTTAACAGATACGGATTGGAGCGCCATCGCTCTCGGTGTAGCCGACACCGATCAGTGCGCCAGGCTCTGGCCGCTACTCAAGAACGAGAAGCGGTTCTATTACGGCGGCATGCCCACGGGGATTGCCGTATTGCCAAAGACCTATGAGCCTTGGGAGACTACGTATCCCGATATGAAAGAAATCGCGGCGATGGGGCGGGTCTGGATTCTGGAAGCCGGAGCGCGGGCACGTATGGGCGATAGCCGGGGATTGGTGGACTCGATACGGCGGGTGTGCGAGACCGGCCGCAAGGAGGACTATTTCTGGCGGGAGCGATACGATGAGAACGGTGGTTTTGGCGTGCTGAAATACTGCGAATATCCCGCTAATTTGATTCGGATTGTTCAGCGTTACCTGCTTGGAGTTGAACTGCGGTTGGATGGAACAGTGGTCCTCTCTCCCGTTGTTCCTGAGGAGTATTGGA
>JAKPYU010000279.1 GCA_029568995.1 Candidatus Omnitrophota bacterium
ACTCCATTTTGCCCTTGAACGTAGTGATGGTCTTCCGGACATACCGCGCCCAGTAATCTAAGGCTTCGTCGTCCGCCGGGGAATGTTTCGGATCCCAGGCCGGTTCGTAATCGAGAATCGGCAGGATCTTAACGCCCAGGCTCAGCGAATGATCGACCCGCGCGGGCAAATCCCGAAAATCGAATTCCCCTTTAATAGGCTCGATTCCGTTCCAGCAGAAATCAAACCGGTTCCAGGCAGAGCCAAGTTCAAGCATGAATTCCGGGTCCGCATGGACCAGGCAAAATCGCTCGGATAGTTTCTTTTCCGTATCCGCACTGGCGCCATTCATCGGAACGAGGAATGCGCATACTGTGAGAAAAATCCACGCGTGACGACGACCAGGTTGATACATTTCATGCCTCCTGGAGATAGACGATGACATCGGTGCAGCCATATAGATAACTCATATCGATGTATAGGTAAGTTGAACAGGAATCCGTTCGAACTTGATAGCCGTCGAGGGGTGACTCCTCCAGTTCGATGCCGTCCCGCTCTACAGCCCGGACAGTGCGCCCGTTCGGGAATCGCAATCGCAGCCCCGCGCCTTGCCTGGGCGTCCAATACCCCTTGACGGCCTCGAGTACAACACGATATCGGTTCGCGGTCTCCGGCCAGATATCGCGCACTTCCAGGTAGTCCCGGTGCTGCCAGAGTTCAATGCGGTTCGCCCTGCGTTCGGTGGCGGTTTTGCCTCTTGCGTAAAGCGAGGTTGTATAACCGCTCTTCACGGATTGGACGGGAAATCCCGAATCGAGATGACCCGGCCAGGTTTCCGCCGCAAGATCCAATACGGTCGATGCCATCAGGAATCCGCATTCGGCTTCCTCCTCCGGCTCGAATTGCGCCTCGTTTGTTTCTGTAACGATGGGGAATGCATGGAACTCCTGGTAACAGCGATGGCACAGCGAGATAACATTTGCCGGATAGTTTTCCAGCCACGGGGGTTCCCACATGGGGAAGTCGTGTTTTGCGCAACGGTCATACATTCGTTTGACAATCCGCCCCGCAATCTCCTCATCTTCGGGTGTCTCGTTGCGTGGGTGGATGTAGACGGAGGAATGCGTCGCGGCATAATTGTGCATGTCAATCGCGGCGTCCGGCTGGAATTCCGAAACTGCTTTCCAGACGGCTTTACTCTCAGGTTCCGTCAATCCGTCCTCGTCCTGGTAGTTCATGTCCAGGTTGGCTCCGTGTGCATTTCGGGCGTTGTCGATGACAAGTCCGTCCGGATTGACCATGGGAATGCATCGCAGATGAAGGCAGTCCAGTAGGGATCGACCATTCCCCTCAATCAGCCAGGACAATACCTTCAAGCAACCCCTCACACCGCCCGGCTCCATGCCATGATGCCCGGCAGTTAAGACAGCCCGCTGCACGTCAGTTTCATCTACATTTGACTCGAGGATATCCAGCATCACAAGCGGTCGGCCATCTAGGGAACTTCCGATTACGGTCTTACGGACATTCTCTCCACCGGCCGTTACAAGGCGGTCCAGTTCGACGATAGCAGCGTCATAATCAAGCGGTGTGTGCATCAGTCTGCTCGTTTACTTGATTCGGACTGGGAAAAGTCTTTCGGCCCAAGAAGGCTCCGTTGAATAATCCCCTGGAAATTCAGCCCGAGGATTTTGCGTTTGGATTCGTCATCCAAATCGGCATACAAAATCTTGCCAAAACCGAATTCGAATGACAGCCAATTGTAATCGGTCCCAAAAATCACCCGATCCGCACCGACAGCCTCTACCGTATATTCCACCGCACCCAGGGGCGCAGCGGAGGAAGTTGTATCCAGGTAGATATTCGGATGCGCGTTGGTAATGTCGATGTATTTTCGTGTCTCCGGACGGTGCATGAGATTGCCGGTGAAATGAGCTACATAGAAAAAGGCATTCGGGTACTTCTCCGCCAGCTTGCACAGGGTATCCGGCGAATCCCATGTGTGACTCAACACACAAAGGTGGAATTCGTCGGCGAATTCCAACGCCGGTTCATATCCGGGGCCGTCCATCGGGTGATCGTGAAAGAAGGAATGCAGCTTAATGGCTTCCAGATTCCCTTCGAGAAGACACCGATTCAGCTCCTGCTCGGAAACCTTACGACTGTGATTCGGATTGACGACCATGTATCCCCGCACACGTCCGCCATACCGGGCTACGAGTTCCATAGCCCGTGTATTCCCGCCGATGGTGTCCGTCAAGATCGAGTCAATGGGTGTAACGTAGACGGCCTTCACGTTGAAGCGTCGAATCGGCTCCAGTAATCCCTGTTCATGAGCGCAGACTGTTCCGAATACACAGGGCGGATCGACATGCGCATGAGCGTCGATCACTACCAGGTCCTCCGGTAGGGACAAGCCATTTTTTACGGTTCGGAACAAAAGATTCTTCAACTCCATGCCTCCGATAATAAGCGCTTGAGGTTCCCCCCGGCTATTTTCTGGCGGTCCTCAAAAGGCAAATCCGCGTATGTCAATGCGAATTTCGGCCCGCCCGGCGAATAGTGAGGCAGGTAGCTCCCGAACAAAAACCGATTGGCCCCGAAACGGAAAACCAGATCCTCGATCCCGGCCTGCAGGCAATAGAAACCGATATCCATGTACAGGTTCTCATGCTTGGCCAGCATGGCATAAAGGTCTCTCTGGATGCGATATCCTGCGCCAAGCAAAACTAGCCGTAATTTCGGGAACGCCTCACAGATTCGGTCAATAGTCATCCAGGGAAATTCATTATAGAAAGGGGAGGTGTGATTCATATCCAGAAGCAGCGGGATACGCTTTTCCGCAAGCGCCTCGTACCATTTGCCCATCCAGGGAATCTCCAGCGGGACCCCTCCCCCCGCATATTTCGCGACAACTCGCGCAGCGGATACTTCGTTGTCTCCCATCAGCTCGATGCAACGATCCGGTGGGACAAACTCCGGACCGCCGGGCGGCAGAATGGTCCAGCTGGGATGAAGTCGCCTGTTGCAGCAGGTCTCGTCAAGAATCCGCACATTCCCACGCGAGGGGTGTCCTTCACGGCTCAGGGTATGAACGACTAACGCTTCGTCGATTCCAAAGCGATCCATTAAGTCCAGAGTCCCTTTCGCCGTCAGATCGCGGTGCCAGGGCTGAGGAACTGTCAGCGGCCCGACTTGCACATTCACATCAAAAAAGTACAGTTTCTCATTCATTCAGATCATTCCTGTCGTCCTCTTCTCCCCCCCCTCTCCATCCTTGGAGAGGGGGTCGGGGAGTGAGGAAATCATCTTCCATACTCAACCGCCATCGTAAAACCACCATACCATTGATCGGGGCGCTCAATCTGTACCGTATGCGCCCCGTCACCGGTCCATTGTCTTAATCCGACAGCTTCTTTTGGCAAGAGATCTCCGTTAATCAGAATCCGTCCCGGCGAGAATCGTTTGGAAAATCGTGCCCGCATAGCCACACCGTGTGATGGCTTCCAGTAAGAAACGGCGTGCCGAAATGTGACCTGGTATCTGCCGGGACGTTCGGGCCAGAGGGGATCGGCAAAGAGCTGACTGCGTACGGGCCACAGATCCAACCGGCAGGCGCGTCGTTCCGCCGCTGTATCCCCGGAAACCGCTATGGCATTCGGGGGAAGGGAACTGACAATCCGGACCGGATACCCCGGGTCGCCCTCTCCCCAGAAACGCTCGGTTCCGATGCGGAGAAGTTCTTTCAGCCTCGCAAGGCCCGATTCAGTGCTCTCTTCGGGCGAGTAACTCGTGTCGTTCATTTCCACATAAAACGCCAGGCTGCCGAACTGCTGATGGCAGCGGTCCGGGAATGTTGCGGGGCCGCTGTCGGGCGGGATCAGGTCGTTTTGGGCTTTCGGGTCAAGGCGTAGCGTCGGCCATTGTGGAAATCCGGCCTGTTCTGCCGCGCGGTTCACCCGGTCGGCGATCAGGAAATGAATCCACCGCCCGTAATGGGTGAGACCGTGGGGGTAGCTGACCAGCAACTCGCTGCTGCATCCACCGCCGAATGTGTGCACATCGACCGCCAATTCCGGCGCAAGGCGTTCCGCCAAGGCCCACACCGCACGGCTCTCCGGCTGACTGAGCGAGGCATAGTCTTTGTCCAGGTTGACATTCGCGCTGTTGAAGGGCCTGTCCTGGTCGTAACCATCCGGATTGACACAGGGAATCACGCTCACCGCGAGATGTTGCCGGATGACACGCCCTTCCTCACCGGCGAGCCATTCCAACAGTCGCAATGCGGTGCGGGGTCCCCCATCCTCCATGCCGTGATGACCGGAAATAATCAAAACACCCTCGCAGAGGCTTTCTTCCTGCAGGGGCAGCACATGCACGGCGCGAATGGCGCGGCCTTCAACACTGAATCCGAGATCTTCCGTTCTTAAGTCGGAAGCATACCGGGAGACGGTCTCCGCAATCGATTTCTCCAGTTCGTTCCACCATAGACGAGGACGTCTTCTCATTGACAGATTCTTTCCGATCCTCATACTCGATAGATGGCCTGAAACCTTTTCGCACGCTACTATAAAGCACAACTTTTCAAAAGGTGAGATAAGACCCATGCGAATATCTTTGCCGATTCTCCTGGTTCTTCTGTTGATTCTGCTGGCCTTGGATTCCCGCGCCGAGGCGCGCCGAGGTGTCGGCTCTCCGGGTAAAGTGTGGATCACCGACGGCACATTCACCCTGGAGGAACTCTGCAAGGCGGTGGCAAAACCGGAATTGATGACTTACGAAAACTCCGTCGCCACCATTTATGGCTCGTTTGAAATGCGCGGTCTGACCGCCAAACTGGTTATTCAGCCCGGCGAGACGCTCCGTTTCTGCCATGTCCCCGTTCCGCCGGGGGAGAATCCGCCCCCGCAGCAGGTGATCGACCGCAGGATGTTTCTCAGTCAGGGCGTGGTTGAATGGAAAGACTGCACGGTCGAGGGATTCTATTGGATCAATGTGGACCCGTCCTTTGCGGGTTTGTGGGAAAACGTGAAATTCATCGTCGCCGATGACCACAACAACCAGTACGATCCGATTGAACTCGGCTCCTGTGAACTGATCTGGCGCGGTGGCACGGTCGATGCACGGAATTGCGCCAAGACACTCTTACCCATCGCTCCATGGACCAAACAGGATGTCGAAACCACCATTGAAAAGGTCCGTTTCCTCTCCGGTGGCCGGATCGTCGGCCCCGTTCCCGTGGCAGGAAATTCCTGCGTGTACACATTCCAGGGATGCACCTTTGAACTGTCGGGAGATCCGACCATGCGCCCGTTTCACATTGAGTCCCATGCCTCCGACCTGGGCGTGTTTCATGTGAAGCTTGTCGATCCCGTGTTTTCTGGCGAGCGAAAGGTGGATGACTCCGCCCTGGCCGATGTCCGGGGTTCCACGGCGAAATTCATCCTGAAACGCGGGGCGACGGAGACTGTCCAGGTCGATTCGTCGCCGGATATTCACTCCGCCACAGACTCCCGGGAATTCCAGGATATGCAGAAAGCCAATTCTGAGTTGCGCCAGAGTTTCGATAAGCCGGAACTGCTTGAAAACGCCGGAAGCCTGTTCTGGCCTCTTCGGCGATTCGCTGTCCTGGATGCCGGGCTGGCATTTGCCTTCTCGGCCAAACAATACAGCGACCGGGACATGCAATCCTGGCGCGATCTCAACCAGGAAGTCTCCTGGATTCTCAAAGAACTCTCCGACCTGTGGCGTCCGGGAAGCAGGTACTGCCCCAATCCGGTCCCATTTCCGACGCCCGGAATAAAGGACGAGGCGCGCAGCGACATGATTTGGGCAAAGCGTGCTCCTGATGGGACTGTGGATATCGGTTCCAGGAATATGAAGCTGATTTACAATCCACACGGCGATGAGCATCATTTCGCCTGTTTCACCGCGGACTCTACGATCCGGTATCGGCCTTTGATGGATACTTATCCTGAATTGGGAGCGATCTCTATCCGAGTCACCGGCAAGGCCACGTCTGCTGGTCTGGACGGGCATTTCGATTGGCAAACTCAGGTGACCAAGAAGCAGGGCGATATCGCCGCAATGGAAGCGTGGATACCCGGCGGGGCCAGCGCGACCATTGTCTGCTTCCGGCACTTGCCGGATGTCATCCTGTTCGATGTCAACTCAAACATGGTCCGCTACCAGGCTTATGCGAAGACTGCCGGAAAGAAATACAACGGCCATCGCTTCTGGAATGAAAAGGATGCCATCATTGAAAGAACGTTCAATATGGAGAAGTTCGTCAATCTCTCCGATCCCGTGCGCGGTGTGTTCATGACTAGCCTGGATGGCGAATGGTACAAGACAAAGCTCGCGCGGGGATTCATCACCGCCGCCTGGCATGGATTCAACGACTGGGAGAGCAATCCCCCCTGCGGCTGCATCATTCGGGCCGATGAGCTGGATGTCACATGGACCTCCTGGAACACCGCGTATTATTCCTACATTGTCCAGGTCAATACGCAGCTGGGAACCGGGCATCCGAACTTGGACGATTGGCGGGAGAGCTCCCAGGTGCTGTATGTCGAGGGGAAAGGACTCGGATGCTGGGAGAATATCGAGGCCCTGGATCGTGCCTGGAACAAGCCGATGGAACTCCAGCCGGTTGTCCTGGAGCCGGATAAAAAACCAAAGGTCATTATTCAGGACAAGGCCGGGATCGCACGGCCTGCGGAGATTGTCCTTCTTCCACGCTGGTGCGGGGCCATGACAAACGAACGAACGGAAATCTATCGCGGTGCGCACACGGTTTTCATCCTGTTCAACCAGGCCCCGCAGGCATCTGTGGAAATGGGCGAACTGCCGCTTGAATTGACCCCGTTGACCACGGGACGATGGAAAATCGCCAACAACGGCTCGATGACCATCCCGAAAGTCCATGTCAGAATCCCGCTGAAAGATGCTCAGAAAGCGAGCGTGACCATCGCGGGAAAATCAGTCGAACCGGTCTCCATCCAGGACGGGATGCTTGAGATCGTCCACGACATCCCGCCCGGAGAGACGCCGCTTCAGGTGAAAAAGGAGGCCGCGGGAGGATGAGCGAGGATTTGCCGGTGGCACGGGCGTCTCGCCCGTGACGGGGCAACGGCGCGGGTTAGGGTGAGGGTCTTCTTGTGTGTTATCATGACAAACAGTATGAGGTGATCGCTATGAAAACCATCGGTTCCCATGAAGCACAAACACATCTGGCGAAACTCCTGAAGCAAGTCTCCCAGGGTGAAGAGATCACCATCACCCGTCGAGGAGTACCCATTGCGAGACTTGTTCCGGTTGACAAAATCAATCGAGATGATGTCAGGAAAGCCGTGGAAGAGATCCGATCACTGCGCAAAGGGCTTACTCTGGGCGGTTTGTCAATCGGGGAAATGATCAATGCCGGACGCAAGTATTGACTTGCCCACTCCCTCCCAATTGACATACAGTATCCTCATTCTTTGAAATCTTCCTCGGAGGTTCTTACCCCATGTCCGAACTGGCCCTGTTTGGCGGTCCGAAAACGGTGACCGCCTCGAATGACGATGCGTTCCTGCCCGTTTCCGATGTGGAAATTGAAGCCGTTGTGAAAGAAATGCGCGCGGGGATTGTCTCGATTGCCGGTCGATCCGGCGTGGTCAAGGAATTCGAGGACGCTTTCGCGGCGATGTGCGGCACGAAATATGCCCTGGTCAGCAACTCCGGCACGAATTCCATCCACGCCGCCATGGTCGCGCTCGGTGTGGGACCCGGCACAGAGGTGATTGTGCCGTCGTATACCTGGCACGCCAGCATCACGCCGATTCTTCATTGCGCTGCCACGCCCGTTTTCTGCGATATTTGTCCCGATACCCTCACCCCCGGCGCAAAAGAAATTGAAGCCTGCATTACGGACAAGACCGTCGCGATTGAAATCGTCCACGTCTGGGGCAATGTCGCGCCGATGGATGAAATCATGGATCTTGCTCGAAAACGTGGCCTGAAGGTTCTCGAAGATTGCAGCCACGCCCACGGCGCTTCCCTGAACGGCAAATCCGTCGGCGCGTGGGGCGATATCGGCGCGTTCAGCTGCCAGGGCGGGAAAGCGGTCTCCGGCGGTGAACTGGGTGTCGCGGTGACCGAGGACCCCGTATTGCTGGACCGGATGATCCTCACCGGCTGGTTTGGCCGCGTGGTCGCAGGCGACGGGGCAAGGACTTTCGATCATCTGGGGGATATGAGTCTGGGTGTGAAATATCGGCCTCATCCCTACGCGGTTGCGATGGCGAACTCGCGTCTGAAACGCCTTCCGTGTCTCAACGACTGCCGACGGAAGAACTACCGCATTCTCAACGATACTCTTCGCGATGCGCCCCATGTTCGCACCATCGAACCGCTTCCCGGCGCGGAACGGGGCGGATTCCTGGAATACAAGTTTATTCTCCGCGATGACCTGCCCAAGGGGGTTACGAGGGACCGTTTCTGTGAGGCAGTCAAAGCCGAGGGCGCTCCACTCGAACCGGACCGGTACAGCAGCTTCAATTATACCTATGGCCTGCTGCACCTCGCGCCCATGTTCAATACCTTCGATCTTCGTCAAATGGGCGGCTGCTACTACGATTTCAAACGGGGCGATGGCTCCCCGAAAGAACGGTACCGTCCCGGATCGTTACCGGTTACCGAGTCGATCTGCACGCGCATCGTCGGTATGCCGGGATTTGTTGACGTCTCGGAGGAATATGTCTGCCAGGTCGCCCAAGCCATTCGCCAGGTCGCCGAACATGCAGAAGAATTAGCCGTCTAATAGACACGCCGTAGGGGCACGGCATGCCGTGCCCCTACGAGGGGGAAAACACTTCTTCTCCCTCTCCCTCCGGGAGAGGGTTGGGGTGAGGGCAATTCCGGCTAAGAAGCATTCCGGTAGAGGGAAATTCCGGGTGAGGGAAATTCCGGGTGGCACCGGCATCCTGCCGGTGATTCATCAACGAATGATATACAAGGTCTGCCTATGCCCCGACTGACCCGCCGCGCAGAAGAAACACTATCCGCCTACCTGTTTCTGCTACCGACGATCTGCGGATTGCTGTTTCTCACCAGCGGCGCGGTGCTGTTTGCACTCAGTATCAGCCTGTGCCGGTGGGACCTGTTCTCCAGCCCTGAATTCGTCGGATTGCAGAACTATACGGAAGTCCTCCGGACCGGACTATTCTGGACGTCCCTGTGGAATTCCGTCTATTTCACCATCGTAGGCGTGCCTCTCGGTTCCATCCTCGTTCCCCTGGTTCTCGCCTCGCTGCTGAACCAGAGATTCCGGGGAACCTACCTGCTTCGGACCCTGTTCTTTCTTCCGTCCGTCTGCTCCAGTGTGGCCATCGCCCTCTTGTGGACCTGGATTTTCAATGCGGACTACGGCCTGTTTAATCATATCCTGGCCTGGTGTGGATTGCCGAAACTCCTGTGGTTACAGAATCAGACGCTGGCAAAGCCGTGTATTGTGTTGGTCATGATCTGGACGGGTGCGGGATTGACCGCGGTGATCTATCTGGCCGCTCTGCAGAATATCCCCCAGGACATGTATGAAGCCGCCGATATCGACGGGGCCACGCCTCTACAGTCGTGGCGCTATGTAACAATTCCCCTGGTCTCTCCGACGATTTTCTTCATGGCCGTGATCGGAACCATCGGCTACCTTCAGATTTTTGAACAGGCGTACGTGATGACTAAAGGCGGTCCGCGCAACGCCACGTTAACTATTTCTTACTACATTTTCAAGAACGCTTTTGAGTATTTCCGCATGGGATATGCGAGTGCCATTGCGTTTGTCCTCTGCTTCATTGTGATGATTCTAACCTGGATTCAGTTTCGATTCGAGCGACGGTGGGTGCATTACGGATGAGTCCTTATCAGAAGATGATCCGTGTCCTGGTTGCTGCCGTATTATGGTCGGCGGCACTCACCATGATTGTCCCGTTCCTGTGGATGCTCAGCGCGTCGCTGTCGAACGTAGACGATCTATTTTCCGACCGTATCCTGCTGTTTCCCTGGCCGATCCGTTGGAGGAATTACATCGACCTGTTCGGGGAGATTCCGTTTGGGCAGATGTTATGGAACAGCGTATTTGTCTCCGTGTCGGCAACGTTCGGCACGTTGTTCAGTTGTTCCCTGGCGGGATTCGCATTCGCCCGTCTGGAGTTCCCGGGCCGGGGGATCTTGTTCGCAATTGTTCTCTCCACCTTAATGATTCCGGCATTCGTAACGGTCGTGCCCGTGTTCCTGTTGTTTCGCTGGTTGGGGTGGGTCAATACGCACCTTCCTTTGATCGTCCCGGCCTTTTTCGGACAGGCGTTCGGCATTTTCCTGCTGCGCCAATTCTTTATGACCTTTCCGAAAGACCTGGATGATGCCGCCCGCATTGATGGCTGCGGGATCGCACGCCTGTTTCTCTCCATCGCCCTGCCTTTGGCGGTTCCCGCGCTGGTTACACTGGCCTTGTTAGCCTTTATGGGGCATTGGAACAATCTACTTTCTCCGCTGATCTACCTGGTGACGGTCGATAAACTCACCGTCCCCGCCGGGCTGGCCTATTTTCAGGATGCCTATGTATCCAACTGGAATCTGTTTCTCGCGGGCGCGTTGATCTCCGTGGTTCCGACATTAACGTTATTCTTTGCGGCCCAGGATGTCTTTGTCCGGGGAATTGTCACCACCGGAATGAAACAATGACGCCACGATCCCTTATGCTCATGTTATTGGCCTTGTCCGCCTGTTCCGGCATGGAGGAAGAGACGGATAAAATCCGCCTGGACTATTACTTCAACGGCACACCCGTGACGATTCGGAATGAGCGAAAGATTATCGAATGGTTTGAGCGTGAGCATCCCGATATCGATATTGTCATGACCGCTCTGCCGTGGGTACAGTATTTTCAAAAGTTACAGATCTCATTTGTCTCCGGCGATCCACCGGATGTGTTCTGGGGCAGTACAGCCTGGACCGCCGATCTGGTCAAGTCGAATCTTCTACTGGATCTCAATCCGTTCATCGAGCGTGACATTAACCTGAACGACATCTACCCGGAGACTGTCGTGTACCACCGTGTTCCATCAAACGAAACGGGGCATTTCTACGCCTGGTGCGATACCTGGATCGCGGATGTGCTGTCGTACAACCAGGATCTATTTGAGCAGGCCGGTCAACCTCTCCCGAACGATGCCTGGTCTTATGAGGATTTCCGCCAGGCGGCAATTGCGCTGTCGAAAGACAAAGACAATGACGGTATTTTAGATATTTATGGGGTTGCCAATATCTTCTATAACACGTTTGGTAGTCTCGTCTGGTCGTTCGGCGGAGAGGTGTTGAGTGCGGAAGGTACACGCTGTCTGTTGAACGAACCGGCCGCCACACCCGCATGGGATTTTTTGTTGGGGCTGGCGCATCGCGATAAGGCCATGGCTCCCGTATCCAGTTTCACGGGCCTGTCCGCGCCGTTCATGAGCGGGCGGATTGCGATGGCTATCGGTGGGACATTCATGTTGCAGGTTTATTCCCAGATCCAGGATTTTCGATGGAATGTAGAGATTGTTCCGCATCACAACGGGAATCGCGGTATTTTCGGCGGCGCGAATCCGTGGTGCATTACCGCGTCCTGCCCGTATCCCGATGCCGCGTGGGAATTCGTTCGATTCCGCTGTTCGCCGGAGGTTGTGAGTAAGCATCCGCAGGTCGGGAAAGTCCCGGTCTGGAAGGCGATGTACACGGACCCGCGATATGATGAGTTCTGGAATGCGCCCGGCACTCCGTCGAATCTGCGACGGGTGATGCGTTCCACCGCACCTCATGTTCGGGGGTATGGATGGGGCACACCACGCTGGTCCGAATGGACCGCCGCCATCAATACCGGTTTGGAGTCACTCCTCGATCCGCACAATCCGCAGCCGAAAGAAGAAGGCATCGCGGAAATCGTTCAGAACGTGGACAAGGTTCTACAGCGGAAACAATAAGGATTCCAATTGGCGGAGCCGGTGATTGGGAGAAGAAAGCGCGGGCGAGGTCCCTCCCCCGAAGATCGGGGGAGGTTAGGTGGGGGTTGACCGGATGGCACAAGACTCCCTAGGCGGCCTGTCGAATGGTGAAATTTCTCAGGAGGAGACACCCAGAGTCTGCGAAGGACGGTGACGTGAGTGAATCATCCTGGATCCAAAAACACGTAGGGGCGCACGGCCGTGCGCCCCTGCGATCATTCGTCGTTAATTGCCGACTCACCCTCAATACAACATGAAATTCTCAATGCCCGTTCCCGTCGGCGCGTTGAACACCCGCAACGCAACAATGCGAACATCGAAATTCGGATTGTTCATGTCTTCCCAAATCACGGCAATCGTATCGTCGCGCCAGGCGGCACGGGGACGACGGGCTTCACCGACGTAATTCTCCGGTGTGGCTCGCTCGCTGATATAGAACGTACCCGTCTTTGGCGTTCCGTCCGGATTGAAGACTCGGCCAAAAACAATGTTGCTGCCCAGACTCAGCTGTGACATGTCGGACCAGACGGCGAAGACATACCCGGCCTCGTTAATCGCGGCATCCACACGGTCGCTGCTGGAGTACGGAACATCATCGCTTGCTACGGCCTTCCATTTGAGCGTCCCGTCCGCATTCAGGCAAGCCAGGAAAGTCCCGTTCGTATAGAGATCGTTTGAACCGGTGTTGATTATGACGTAGGCATCCTTCCCGTTCCCGTGGAAGCCCGCACCGTCACCACGACCGCCTCCCCCATAACCGCCATCGCCGGTCAAGGTCGACATCACGATATTGCCGGTTGTCGGATTGCCCTGGTTGTCAAACATCCGAACCTTCGGGCCGCCCGAATCCCACCGGACAGCAAAACCGTTCTGGGTCGAGCCGATACCATGCCATTGCGATCCGGCGACCTTGGCTTCATCCACCAGGGTCTCGGATTTCACAAAGGTTCCGTCCTTCCTGACAATCGAGAAGATCGAGTGGTTACCTGCTGCCGCGCCGCCATACACATCCACCAAGTCCGCTTGCTGACGGCTTTCACCGCCAATGACGATATTCCCGTTCGAGAGATAATCCCAGTCGGAGATACGGATGCCGCCGGACCTTTCTGCGTAGGCATCGGACACTCCCGCCAGCGCAGGCCCTTCCGGCGTTCCATCCTCATTGAACGGCTGGGCCACAGGGAACATCTCCGTCACACCCGGGTCCCCACCGATCGTATTCACATCAAACAATTCCGGGATTTCCTCGGCCAATAACATCTCCACCCATGACCCCAAGCCGAATCCCGCGCCATAGAGGTTCGCCTTGATCTTGGGAGCACAGGTATACTGTGGGCCGGTCGGCTCCCCGCTGCTCGAGAAATATGCCCTCGGATACGCCGAAACGGCTGTCCCATCCTGCTTATAAATTACCCAGACCGCCCCCAGGTACGAGGGCATGGTTTGATCTCCCGAGTCATCTTCCCACCCAATGATGATATTGCCGCCCGATCCGATGCCGACTCCCAGGCTCTCGACACTCCCGTTGTTGGGGGGATCGGCATCGGATGCCCACGCGTTGATATCAATCGTTCCGGTCTTCGGAACGAGGCCTGCTTGTTCGGGCGAGACAGGAACATACTCTTCCTGCGCCCATACCGTGGCCGTCAACAACCCGGCCATCACGACCAACAAACCGATTCTCCGCATAACTTGTGCCTCCAGTGAGGATATCGAGGACAGGGACAAGAAAGCCCTGTCCTCGATATCCAACTCTCATGTTGCCGGATTGTCAATCCCCCACTTCCGCAAGAAGCCTCCTGCCTGTTGCGTTTTGTCGGATTTTCTGTCCACCGTGTCCACTCCGTCCACCGAGTCCACCCTGCGCCTGCCTAGTCCTGCCCACAAAACACGTAGGGGCGCACGGCCGTGCGCCCCTACGATCATTCGTCGTTAATTGCCGACTCACCCTCAATACAACATGAAATCCTCAATGCCCGTTCCCGTCGGTGCGGTAAACACCCGCAACGCGACGACCGCGTTTTCGAGATTGGGATTGTTCCGGTCCTGCCAGATAACCGCAATGGTATCATCACGCCAGGCAGCGCGCGGACGGATGCACTCGCCGATGTAATTCTCCGGTGTGGCCCGCTCACTGATATAGAATGTGCCCGTCTTCGGAGTCCCGTCCGGATTGAAGACTCGACCGAACACAATCGTGCTGGCGAGAGCCAGTTGTTCCTGGTCGGACCAGACGGCGATCACATACCCGGCCTCGTTGATCGCGGCATCCACACGGTTGCCCTGGGCGAACGGAACATCGTCACTCGCGACGGCCTTCCATTTCAGAGTCCCATCCGCATTCAGACAGGTCAGGAATACGCCATTCACGAAGAGATCGTTCGTTCCGACATTGCAGACAATGTAGGCATCTTTCCCGTTTCCGTGGAAGCCCGCACTGTCACCGCGACCCCCCGATCCATAGGCCGCGTCGCCGGTCAGCGTACCCAACACGATGTTTCCGGTTGTCGGATTGCCCGCGTTGTCGAACATGCGGACTTTCGCGCCACCCGAATCCCATCGAACGGCAAAGCCGTTCTGGGTCGACCCGACACCGTGCCATTGCGATCCGGCGACTTTGTCTGCATCGACCACGGTCTCCGTTTTCACAAAGGTTCCGTCTTTCCGAACAATCGAGAAAATGGAGTGGTTGCCGGCTGCCGCACCGCCGAACTTGTCGACCAGGTCTGTCGTCTGGCGACTCTCTCCGCCGATCACGATGTTCCCGTTGGAGAGATAGTCCCAGTCCGAAATACGGATACTGCCGTCGGTTTCCGCGAATGCGTCCGAAACACCCGATAGCCCGACGCCGTCCGGGGTCCCATCTTCGTTGAGCAACTGGACCGCGGGATAATCGCCGGCGTTGAGATTGGGATCGCCGCCGACCGTTTCAATATCGAAGAACTCTTCAATTCCACCCCCAACACCCAATCCGTACGCGGTTGCCCCCATGCCGAATCCAGGGCCCCACGGATTGGCTTTGATTTTCGGTCCCCAGGCAAATTGGGGACCTGCAGGCTCGCCCGCTTTCGTGAAATACGCCCCCGGATACGATACCACGGCGGTTCCATCCTGCTTGTAGATGACCCAAGCCGCCCCCCAGTATGTGTACGAGGTGTCGTCACCCGAATCATCCTCCCAAGCGACGATGATGTTGCCGCCCGATCCGATGCCGATTCCGATGCTCTCGACGCTCCCGTTGTTGGGTGGGTCCGCATCAGGCGCCCATGCGTTCATGTCCACCGTTCCGGTTTTTGGAACGAGGCCTGCGGTTTCCGGCGCAACAGGAACATATTCTCCCTGCGCCCATACCGGAGCGGTCAGAACCACTGCCAACACTGCGAGTAGACCGATTCTTCTCATACCGTACCTCCTGCATAAGGCTAGATTTACAGGACCGGAGCACGCCCCGATCCTGATTGATAAACCCGACTCCTCCCCGAATAATCCGCGAGTCACATGTGCGCGGACTCCATCTCAGGGAACCGTCTCGATGTTCCCGATTTCAGACACACAATTCCTCATGCAATGCGATACCAATATCCCACGATCCTGATCTGAGGCGCATTTTAGCCACCGTGACCCCGGATGTCAATCATTTTGTAATACTTTTTCGCCGGATCGCCAGGTCCGGTCCGGCGACTTTTTGGGGGGACATGCAATAAGATCCCCGTCAAAACCGTTTTACCGGGCAAGAGAACAAATCGTTCCACTCGCAAGAATGGGAATCCAATTCTGAAATACAATCCATACAAAGGAGCAACGAGGATGAGAATGTATCGAAAGGCATTGTTGGGTATTGCGTGTCTCTTGGGAATCGGCCTGTTGGCCGGAGTCGCCGTTTCGCAGGATGCATCCACCACGGAGAAACCGGACAGGATCACCCTGCAAATTCAGCGGATGACCAGGACTCTGGAGTTGACTGAGGCACAACAGAACATGGTGCGCGTCATTCTGGAGGAAAAACAACCGAAGATCGACGCTCTCGAGGAACAGATCAAGCAGATTCGGAAAGAGATGGATGATGCGGTCACGAATGTTCTGACCGATGAGCAGAAGGCGAAGAGGGAAAAGATGGAAACGGCACGGCGCGCCCGCGGTGAGGGAGCCGGAGCGGGAGCCGGATTTCAGGGGGCACGACGCGGCGAGGGAGCCGGTCCCCAGGGAGCCGCTCCCATGAGGGCGCTCGAACAGCTCAATCTGACCGACGAGCAAAAAGCCAAAATCGATGAGATCATGAAGAATCGGCCGCAGAACATGCGGGAAGAGATCATGAAAGTTCTCACCGAGGAACAAAAGGAACAGTGGGAAAAAATGCGCTCCCAGGCGGCTGAGCGCGGACGCGGTGCCGGTCCGCAAGGCGAAGGCAGAGGCGGTCGTGGTGGACGAGGTGCCGGGGGTGGTGGCGGACGTGCCGCACAGGAATAACGGTCGAGCGACTGATTTGAGGGCGGGTCTCGAACCCGCCGGAGACGAAAAGCGACGAAATGAAGATGGGGTGAGTTCAGGGGCGGGCCACACACCCGCCCCTGATTGTTCCACTGCTAGGACAGGCCTCCATGCCTGTCAGGTAATTTTATCTCCCCAACACTTCCACAACGCAATCCCCGATTTCCGCCGGGCTTTGACACACCAACACACCGGCTTCTTTCAGGGCGGCCATCTTCTCCGCCGCTGTTCCTTTCCCGCCTGCGATGATCGCACCGGCGTGCCCCATGCGTTTCCCCCGCGGCGCGGTCTGTCCTGCGATGAATCCCACAACCGGCTTCTTGAATTCCCGTCGAATATACTCCGCCGCCTCTTCCTCTGCCGTACCGCCGATTTCCCCGATCATCGCTACGGCTTCCGTCTCCGGATCATCGTTGAACAACCTCAAGGCATCCACAAAGTCCGTTCCGATAATGGGGTCCCCTCCGATCCCGAGACAGGTCGATTGTCCAAGGCCCTTGCGGGTGATCTGGTCCACGGCCTCGTAGGTCAGCGTACCGCTTCGCGAAACCACCCCGACAGTTCCCGGACGATGCACAAAACCCGGCATGATCCCGACCTTTGCTTTCCCCGGCGAAATCACGCCGGGACAGTTCGGTCCCACCAGTCGGGACGACTTATCTTCCAGGTATCGGCGGACCTTCACCATATCCAGGGTCGGAATGCCTTCGGTGATGCAGACAATCACGGCCAGCTCAGAGTCTGCCGCTTCGATAATGGCATCGGCGGCGAACGCGGGCGGAACAAAAATCAGCGAGGTATTCGCCCCGGTGGAGCTCACTGCATCCGCGACCGTGTTGAATACGGGCCGATCCAGGTGAGTGGTTCCCCCCTTTCCGGGAGTCACTCCACCCACGAGATTCGTGCCGTATTCCATACACTGCTGTGCGTGGAAGGTCCCTTCTTTCCCCGTGAATCCCTGAACAATAAGACGTGTGTTCTGATCAACAAGAATCGACATACCGATTTCCCACCGATTTCTGGTCCGAAAGACCGACAAAGGTTCGCATTCTATCATGGTATCGACTGACCGCAAGAATGCGCTCCCGGCCCGATTCCGCGATTCTGCGTCGCTCTTCCGGACGGTCGCGGTAATGCCGGATCAGGTCCCGCAACTCCTCCGTTGTACGGAAAGTCACCAGGTGCTCGCCATCCGTGAATTCATCCCGAAGACCCGGATTATCTGTGGTCAGCAGGAATCCCCCGCAGGCAAGTACGTCGTACACCCGTGGATTGGGAGCCGATTTGCATTGGGGGTGAAAAATGTTGATATTCATCCGTGATCCTGAATAGACTGGGGAAAGCTCCTCAAAATAATCCACCCGTCTCCCGGACCAGCATTCTGCCAGTACACCGGCGCGTTCCGGATCGCCCCACTCACAGTCACCGAAGGTCACCAGGCCGAGATCCGAACAACTTTCGAGGATGCGCTTGCGTTGCAGGTGCGCTGCACGATTCTCCACCAGCTCCACAATGGCACCGTGAAACGGAAACCGTTCGGTATCCGCGTATTGACGATAAATCTCTTCCACGGATCGGCCCGGATTCTCCGCATATTCCTCCGAGATGCTCCTGGCGGCCTTATGCAGTTCCCGCGAGATCTGAAACACCAGCGTATCCAGATCCTGGAATCCGCGCGTTCCCAGCTCGCCCACAAATGAGACTGCCGGTCCCTCGCAGGATTTCTCCCCTGAGCCGGGTCGATACAGTCCTGCCGCCGTTCGGATTTCCAGCGCCTTCACTCCATGCCCTTCCAGGTAAGGCACATAATATCCATCGAAACACGCCGCAAAATCCACCCCGGCAAAGTCGGATGACGACCGCACAAAGCGCCGGGGATTGTCCACAAACCACGACGCGACACGCACCGGAATCTGCGAGATCTCCTGCCCGCCGAAGAATGTGGAGGGGGTTGCATTGACCAGGATCAGCAGGTCCGGATCGTACTTCTCCAGCAGTCGAACCCATTCAAACCGTTTCACAAACCGATACGTGGAACTCGTCCACAGATGCACGTCCGCCTCGATCCCCATTTCCCGCAGTGCGTTTACGCAACATCGCTGAAGGTAGTTATGCCCCGGAACCAGCCACAGGACTCTTCGCACGTGTGTGTGGATTCGCGTTGCCCGACGACGGGCCTCATGCGAAAGGCATTCTGCGGCAAGTGCGCGGTGGCGCTGGCAGGCCTGACGGACCGCTCCGTCTATCAGGGCGGTTGATTCACAAGACTCTCTTTCGGGACCGGACCCTGCGATTACAAGGGGATCATCCATGGCAGAAAAGGCATAGCGATCCCAGAAAGCGGCCAGGATCTCTCGAACATCCGTCCCGTAAACCAGAAGGAACCGTGTGGATTCCAACAGCGCTCGCCAGTCGTACAAAGTCAATGCCGCCCGAAGCAGATCCACCCGGCTCTCCACGGCGATAATCCGCCGATTGGCTTCCCGAAGCAGCTCGGCCGACAGGAGGCGCTCATAACAGTCGAACACCTCATTGCCAAGCCCCATCCGAACAATGACAAAAAGATCGTGACGTGCCAATTCGCGGTCGGAGAGGGCAGGCAACCATCCCCGTTGATCCGCAGGGGGATGAATCCACTCACCTTCCTGGTCCGACCGGATGCCCCACGCAATCGGGCAATGTTTGTACAGGGATTCTGTCAGGACGGCCTGTTCTGTACGACAGAGATACCGCCCCATCGGTGCCGGAGCGATTGCATAACCGATGTCCCCGCCGGGATCCGAGTGAAGTCGATTCACCAGGCCCGGATTGATCTGCCCGAGGACATCGAGATTCGCTTTCCAGTACGATTTCAGTTCCGGCCTGTCCGCAGGTTCCAAGTCCCGACTCACTGGCTCACCAATATGTCTCCAGGAATGCGCGCGCTCGCTTGATATCCGCCACCTGCTGGTCGCCCGAAATCTCCCGCTCGATAGTAATCGGTCCTGCATATCCGAGCGTCTTCAGTTTCGGGATTAGCTCCGGCCAATGGGCATCCCCATCGCCCAGGGGAACCTCAACGCCCCATTCCTTTCCGCGTTTGTCCGGTTCGGCCCACACCGCATCTTTCCCGTGAACCCCGCCGACATACGGTCCCACCAGGTCCAGCGCCTCCAGGGGATCGCCGGAACCATATAGAATCATGTTGGCCGGGTCGAAATTGACGCGAATGTTCTCCAGACCCACATCGTGAATGAACTGGACCAGCGTCGGGGCTTTCTCCTGGCCGGTCTCGAATGCCAGTGTCATCCCGTGCTTTTTGCACAATTGCCCGATCTCACGGATACGCATGGTCAGATCCGCATAATCGGGATCATGCCGATCCTGGGGAATGAACCCGATATGAGCGGCGATCTGAGGAATCCCCAGGTACGCCGCCAGATCGACCACTCGTCGGGCCAATGCGGTTCGTTTTTCACGCATCTTTTTCGGAACGAAACCGCCGGTTTCGTGAATTTTCTGGATCGTCGAATAATCCTCTCCCTCAAATCCGATGAACTGCGTGGTGATCTCCAGACCGGAACGGTCAAGGATCCCTTTCAGTTCCTCTCGCCCGGCGCCCTCGAAGAAGCGCTCATTCGGCAGACCGGCCTGGATATTGTCAAATCCCAGGTTCTTCGCGTGATCCAGAATCTTCTGAGGATCATCACCAAGATATACAATCACTCCGATTCTTCCTGTGGACATTGGTTTCCCCCTGTCTGTGGTCGCGTGCTCTGTTGTGTTTTAAGTCGGCCCCAGGCCGACCGCATTTAACTTGCCACAGATCCCATCCGGTCTCTACTGCTCCCGCACCCGAACGAAAAAGATGAAGGACGAAAGGCGGATTTACCCTATCTGCTCCGTTCTCCCGACCCACTCTGTCCCCTCTGTCTCTTTCTTCAATTCTTAATTCTTAATTCTTAATTCAATCCCCCCTGTGTCCCCTCCGCCTCTTTCTTCAATTCTTAATTCTCAATTCTTAATTCAATCCCCCCTGTGTCCCCTCCGTCTCCTTCTTCAATTCTTAATCCTTAATTCTTAATTCTTAATTCAATCCCCCCTGTGTCCCCTCCGTCTCCTTCTTCAATTCTTAATTTTTAATTCTTAATTCT
>JAKPYU010000325.1 GCA_029568995.1 Candidatus Omnitrophota bacterium
GGAAGGCCCGAACCTGCCGGTTTACCTGGTCAGCTGGAACGACTGCCAGGCGTTTATTGCGAAGATCAACGAGATGGGCTTCGGCACGTTCCGCCTTCCCACGGAGGCGGAGTGGGAATACGCCTGCCGGGCGGGAACGACAACAAGGTTCTTCTTTGGGGATGCGCTGGAGTGCAATGATGACGACAAAGTCTATTGCGATACTATGGCTCGATATATGTGGTGGTACGGGAACTCTGATTACGTTGCTGCTGAAGTTGCTATGAAAGAACCGAATCCATGGGGTCTTTATGACATTCACGGAAATGTGTGGGAAATATGTAGGGACTATCTGGGCGCGTATTTGGACGAAGCGCAAGTTGATCCGCATGGACCCGAACTTGGTGTATCACGCGTGATTCGTGGAGGTGCTCGCGGCTTCAATGCAAAACGATGTCGATCTGCCTTCCGTACGTATATGGACGATGGCAAGACGAATGGATCGGTCGGCTTGCGCCTTGTGCTCGAGTATCCCTGATTGTATCATTCGATAGCTGAGATCCAGACATCAAACGGCTCTGAAATCAGGAGAGAATCGAGATGAAGGCTCGACTTTTGGAGATTCTTGTTTGTCCATCCTGCGGGAATCTGTATCCGCTGGAATTGAAAGACCAGGAGATTAAGGATCAAGAAATAACATCGGGAATTCTTGTCTGTACACATTGTCAGGCGAAATATCCTGTTAGAGAATCCATGCCCCGGTTTGTGGATTCGGATCAGTACGCGGATAGTTTCGGATTTGAATGGAATCAATTCAACAGAGTACAACTAGACGTTCCTGGACAGTCCAGCGAGTCCGAGAACACGATCAAGGAAAAAACTAACTTGACACCGGAACGGGTTACCGGAAAGGTAGTCCTGGATGCCGGAGCCGGAGCGGGGCGGTTTGCGGAAGTGATCTCACGCTGGGGGGCAAAAGATGTTATCGCGGCGGATATCAGTTCGGCGGTGGTGGCGTGCTACCGGAATATCGGCGAGCGGGAGAATGTGCATGTAATCCAGGCGGATCTGTTCCACCTGCCGCTGCGCCGCGAGTCGTTCGATATTGTTTACTCCATCGGGGTGTTGCACCACACGCCGAACACGCGGGATGCATTCCGGGAGGTTTCGACGTTCCTGAAATCCGGCGGATTCATGGCGATCTATGTGTATTGCATCACCTCCGGCATGGGGTACTCGGACCACCTGCGCAAGATCACGACCCGTCTGCCGAAGAAACTGCTGTATTATCTCTCCATCCTGGCGGTGCCGATTTACTATTTCTACAAGGTCCCGGTAATCGGCACGATGCTGAGCGCGTTCTTCCCCATTTCCATGCACCCGCACTGGCGATGGCGCTGGCTGGATACATTCGACTGGTACACCCCGACCTACCAGTGGAAACACACCTACCCGGAGGTGTTCCGCTGGTTCAAAGAGGCGGGATTTGTTGACATCGACCTGCCGAATACAAGACATTGGATTTGTGTGACGGGGAGGAAGGGGTAAGCCAATTGCGGATTGCGGATTGGGGATTAGGGATTTCGCAGTAAGGCAGGGCATTCTGCAATCTGGTGGCCCAATTTCAGCCCCAGGAGAATCCAATCTTCTAGTGTGGACTGCAGTTCGTCTTCGCACTCGCGCAACGTATCGCCAAAGGCAATCACCCCTTTGCATTGTGGAATCCGCCCGGAAAACGTGGTGTCCTCCAATTTGTCGTATTCGGCACCGGACAAGAGAGTCTCAATGTAC
>JAKPYU010000334.1 GCA_029568995.1 Candidatus Omnitrophota bacterium
ATAACCGGCGCGTATACCTCCTTGATTTTTTTCGCTTTTTTGCTTACAATACGCAGTTCCTGCTCCCCGGTAGCTCAGTTGGTCAGAGCGGGTGACTGTTAATCACTAGGTCGGGGGTTCAAATCCCTCCCGGGGAGCCAAATTTAATCCGCTGAACTTCAGCGGTCATTTGTTAGCGCGAAACCCCGTCGGGTCATCCCCTCGGGGTTTTGCTGTTTCAGGCGATTCCACGCCGCTTTGCGCCCGCCCACACATTCTCTCCTCTTCTCCGATTCCCGCACAGCCTGCGGGCTTCGCGGATGAACGCTGACGTTTTCGCCCGCCGCTTTCGGATGTGCCCTCCTGATTCTCCGATTCTCCATTCCTTTTCCGCCCGCTGTTAACGCCTCTCCTGTCGTCAACCCAGGTCCGACACCCCGAAAGGAGCTCCGGTAAGTATCGACCGGAAGCCGAGCGGAAGCGCCCGGCAAAAGACAAACGCCAGACAGCGGAAGCGGCCGAGAGAGACGGAGACCGTTGTGGGTGACGCCAAGCCCGCCCTTCAGGGCGGATCGGTGGACCCGCGGTCGGCGACTTGACGGCCGAACCCATCCTCCCGGCGGCATCCACGACGCCCCCTGCGGTCGCCGCAAGGAGGACATGATGGAACGTAGAGAATCCTCAGCACCTCGTCTCGAGGAAACCATTTCAGAGATCGCCTCGATTCTGGGAGAAGGCTACCTCCGTTACCGGAGGGGACGCCGCCTGCCGCCATCCAGCCCGGATATGGCCGGCCATGTGGCGCAAACCCAAGAACACGAAGAGTTTACAGAGAATCGACTTGATTGTTCGGCCAATAGAAGCCTTCATTCATGCAGTGGTTAACGCCACGAGACGGCTGGAGCGGCTGGCCGATTTCGGCGGTTGGTCCGAAAAATAGGAGGTTGCCATGAATGAAACGACTTATCAGCAGGTGCAGGCACTTTCCCGGATGACCGTAGGGGAACTTCGGGAGCGGTATATCGATGTCTTCGGCGAGGAAACGAGGTCGTACCACAAAGACTTCCTTCGAAAACGGATTGCCTGGCGAATTCAAGCCATGGCCGAGGGCGATCTTTCGGAGCGGGCCAAGCGGAGGGCTGAAGAGATCGCCAACGACGCGGATCTCCGGGTCCGCACACCACGCGATCCGTTGAAACCGGGGTTGATGGAAGTCAGGGAGCGCTCGGTGACCGGCCGGTTGCACCAATTGCGGGACCGCAGATTGCCCTTGCCCGGAACGCTGCTGGCCAGAGAGTTCCGGGGCCGTGACATCGTGGTCAAGGTGCTCGACAAAGGCTTCGAGTACGACGGACGACGGTTCAAGTCCCTCTCCGCAATCGCCCAGGAGGCCACGGGCAGCAAATGGAACGGATTCCTCTTTTTCGGACTTGCGGAATCCAAGGAGCCGCGAAAGCAAAACGGAGAGCCGAACAGGAGGAATGAATGAGCAGACCTGCGGAAAGAAACAATCCATCCATCCGGCAATCGGTGGAGACTCACAGGACGACCGTGCGTTGCGCCATCTATACCCGGAAATCCACCGACGAAGGTCTCGACCAAGACTTCAACAGCCTCGATGCCCAGCGGGAGTCCGCGGAAGCCTATATCGCGAGCCAGCGGCATGAGGGATGGCTGTGCATCTCAGAGCGGTACGACGACGGTGGTTTCACCGGCGGCAATATGGAGCGCCCGGCCCTCAAGCGGCTCTTCGCCGATGTCGAATCCGGCGGCATCGACTGCGTGGTGGTATATAAGGTGGACCGTCTGAGCCGGTCTCTCCTGGACTTCGCCCGCATGATGGAGCTCTTCGACAAGCACGCCGTGAGCTTTGTCTCTGTCACCCAGCAGTTCAACACGACCAGCTCCATGGGACGGCTCACCCTAAACATCCTACTTTCCTTCGCCCAGTTCGAGCGGGAGATCATCTCGGAGCGGACCAGAGACAAGATGTCCGCGGCCCGCAAGAAGGGCAAATGGGTCGGGGGCATGCCTGTCCTAGGCTATGACGTGGATCGTAAGGGTGGACGGCTGATCGTCAACGAAGACGAGGCTTTGAAAGTGCGGGGCATCTACGACCTCTACCTGGAGCATAAAGCACTGATCCCCGTCGTGCAGGAACTCGAACGCCGCAAGTGGGGGGCAAAACAGTGGACCACCCAGCGAGGGGATGTGCGCGGCGGGAATCTGTTCAACAAAAGCAGCCTCTTTCGGTTGCTCACCAACGTCGTCTACACAGGCAACGTCTGCTACAAGGGCACCATTTACCGCGGGGAGCACGAGGGAATCGTGGACCCGGACCTCTGGCAGCGGGTACAGGATACCCTGCGGCACAACGGCCGCTCCGGCGGAAAGGATATCCGCAACAAATACGGAGCGCTGCTGAGGGGGTTGCTCTACTGCGCGCCCTGTGGAACCGCCATGGTGCATACCTACACCGCCAAGAACGGAAGGCACTACCGCTACTACGTCTGCCTGACCGCCCAGCAACGCGGATGGACGGCCTGTCCGACCAAATCGCTCAACGCCCATGAGATCGAAACCGCGGTCGTCGACTATATCCGCGGCTTGGGCTCAAGCACGGAGGTCTTTTCGAAGACGGCATCAGAGGTGCGGGCACAGAGCCAAAAGCGATTGACGGAACTCGAAACCGAACGTCGGGCCCACGAGCGCGAACTCAAACGGCTGGATGTCAGACTCCGCGCCCTTGTGGCCGAGTCGCCCACATCAAGCACGGACCGACGGCTGGTGACCGATCAGATGGCCGATCTTCAGGACCAGATACGGTCTCTGGAGCAGCGGATGACCGCCATCCGGGAGGAAACCGTCGCCATTCAGAAAGAAACACTGGACGAGGGAGACCTGGAGAAAGCCCTCACGGCTTTCGATCCCATTTGGGAATCGCTCGCCCCACGCGAGCAGGCGCGGATCATCAAGACCCTCGTCGAGCGTGTCGCCTACGATGGACGCGACGGCAAAGTGACCGTGACGTTCCGATCCCCCGGCATCAAGGCAATGTGCATGGGAGACGGAACCCGTGGAGTGGAGGAGCGCACATGACCTCGACGATACGTCTTTCGGGCGGCGGTGGGCACTTGGAAGTGAGCTTCACATTCCTGCCGAGAAACAAACGCAAGTCCGGCGGGGCACAATCCGACAACCAGAGCGGTTCAACCGGCAAAGGGAACATCCCCCGTGTCGCCAGGCTTCTGGCTTTGGCGATCCGCTTCGACGGGCTGGTCCGGCGCGGCGAGGTACAAGACTACGCGGACCTTGCCCGCCTCGGCTACGTGACCCGGGCGCGCATCACCCAGATCATGAACTTGCTGAATCTCGCTCCGGACATTCAGGAGGACATTCTTTTCCTACCGAATACAACCAAGGGCCGCGACCTGATCCTGGAGAGGGACCTCCGGCCCGTCGCGGCCGTTTCCCACTGGAACCGTCAGCGCAAAATGTGGGCGCAGATGCGCAAAGACCGCATCGAATAAGCCTTCCACCCGTCTGCCGACATTCTCATTCTTGAGGGCCTCTATCGCCCTCAATCTCTTTCCTTTCGATTAGTTGAAGCCTTCCCTCGGTCTGTGTACATTTTTTTGAATTGACCTGACGCCTATCAGGGTTATATAATAGCATTTTGTAACGTGGCCGTAGTGTGCCTCCACTCGGCACCGCGGCCGATGTCGTTCATGAGGCTTTCAAGACTCAGGAAGACCGAGGTCATCGAAATGGAACGTAAAGGCAGAGGCCGACGCCCTGTTGAGGAGATAACCGACACACAGATCAACGCCTTGAAGGAGATACGCCGTTTCACGAACCATCGGGGGTTCCCCCCGACCATAAAGGAGCTTGCCGATATTCTCGGGATATCGCACGCCAGTGCGCATGGACAGGTGAACCAGCTCGTCCGCAAGGGATACCTGAAACGCGAGGCGAGAAAAGCCCGGAGTCTTGCCATCGTCCGCGAACCGGAGGACACACTCTCCGTCATGACCGCCATTCCCATCGTCGGACGCGTGGCGGCGGGCCGACCGATTCTGGCTGTGGAGAATATCGTCGGCGAGATCATGGTCGAAGGCAGGATCGCCCGGTCGGGCAGATGCTTCGCCCTCGAAGTTGCCGGAGACAGCATGGTCAACGCCGGAATCAGAGAACGCGATCTGGTTGTGGTCCGCGAACAGCCCGTGGCTGAGAACGGAGACATCGTGGTCGCCCTATTGGAAGACGAAGCCACGGTGAAACGGCTTTTCATTCGTGACGAAAAAATAGAACTAAGACCGGAAAATCCGAAGCATCGACCGATCCCGGTTGGACCCGACGACGGGCTCCGTATTCTCGGCAAGGTCATCGCCGTCCGGCACAGACAAGGGAGGTAAGAGAGAATGGGGAAGCTCAAGCATCGAACGTTCAATGCGGATCGGTTTTTGGATAAATTCCAGGGCCAAGAGGCCATCCTCCGCAACTTCGTTGGCCTTTGGGATGGTCGACTCGGGCTTGACGCCGCATCTCTTGATGTTCCCCGCTTCAAGGAATTCCTTGTCGATGGCGACGGGGACGGCAAGGACGATCTGCTCGAAAGCCTTTACATGGCCTTTGACCTCTGTACCGAGCGAGGCCATGAAGACCTCGTGGCCGCTTGCAACGAATGCGGATACGCACCGGACGGCAATGGAGATTTACCAGTCGAATGTATGAGTCTGAAGGTCAGAAGCGAGAACGAGGATGCTTTTACCCTTGCGTATGATCGGTATAACCTCTGGCGCGCCGAACGCTTCACCATTTTTCGCGGGAAGTCGGCAGCGGGCATCGTTGACGCGGATGCGGCTTCCAGCGCCTTCCAAACAAAACTCGCCGAAGTCTTCAAGGATCACAAAAACAGTGACCGGGTTCTCGTCCGCCACTATCAAGAGGGTGCATACACGAATTTCATCGTCTACCACGAGAAACGGGTCAAAGCGGAATTGATTTTCAAGGGAACCCGCACGAGGCCGAAAGTTGCACCGACCATCCTCCGTCCCGCGCAGCAGGACTTCATCAGCTATAACAATGAAACCGGGCAGGTGGAAATAGAAGCCGGTTTTGAAAAGGAGGAGACCGCTCTCCGCAAAGCGTTTGCCGAGTGCTGCCTCAAGGACGAAGACTTTTTCGACTCGCCTGGATCGGCGGACCGCATCAATCTCGCGCGGATAGCGGAAGATGACTTTGACATGCCGGTCGACGAAGATCATTCGGCCTTCCTCGCTGAGCTTCATTTCAACATCCAACAAACGCACGGCCCATCCTTCGTCGTTCGCTCCAAGAATGTGATGGAGACGCTGGAAAAGAACTATCTCCGCAAGCGTCTGCCAGGAGGCACGATCCGCCGGGCCGTATTCAAGATCATGTTCCCCGACGACCGGCGGGGAAAACGCATCGAACTCTCCGGCACCAACAAGATCAAGTTCAAGCGGGCCACGCATGCCGAAGACGTATTCCGCTATTTGAGAAACTGGGGGATCATCATTGACTGAGACGCTTCTCCATTTAGTGCTCCAGCGCCTCGACCAGATCGAGTGCCCCGTCTTTCTCCATAGAGAATTGGAGCGCTTCCCGGATGAAGAACTCGGTGTTCTTCGTGCGGAGGGAATCCTGCGGGAAACATCAAGGGCCACGGAGATTCCACGCCCGAATCACTTGCCTCCTGGGGGTGACCTGATTGTCCGGCGGACCTCCAAGGGCATATTCGGGGTTGCAGACGAAGACGACTACTTCGATCCGATACCACTCACCGAAGACGACATCCGGCAGTATGATATCTCACTCCCTAAGCTCGCTGCGGCGATCCGTCGCGATAATGGCATCAGTGGAAGCGGTCTTGAGAATCATGACGGTTTGATTCCGCTGGGGCAGAAGAGTGTTGAAGGAATCGGCAGCCTGAACGTTTATTTTTCGATCTTGAACGCGGACCAGAAAGATTTCCTATCCAGATGTCAACGTTTGGAACGATCCCCACAATCCCAAAGAATCGTTATGTTGACGCCTCGTGGCGTTGCACTTTCACCCGAAGGGCGTCGGATACTGGACGCTTCGGGGATCATCGTTGCAGCCTTGGATAGCGCCTTCGACCAGAGGAGTTTCTCGATTGATTGGATTGGCATTCTGGGTGTTATTGAGTCTCTACTGGCCGAAGATCATCCGAAAGATCGACGGGTATTTCAGAAGCAGGGAAAGACCTGGCTTGCTGTCTATGACGGTGTCCCGAAAAGCATCGGGGATTCCGTAGGCATGACCTACATCTGCCAACTCCTTCAAAGCGGTGGCCAAGACATCCACGCCGCAACGCTGAGGGGTGCAGGCATAGGCAAGGACAACACCATTGTCTTCGGCTCCGCCGGCGAGGTCATCGACGACCGAGCGCGCCGCGAGTATAGGGAACGAATCACAGAAATAGACGAGGAACTTTCGGAAGCCGAGGCCAATAATGACCTTGCCCGCAAAGAGAAACTCAATGAAGAGCGTGAAGTGCTTAATGAGGAAATCGCTCGGTCCACCGGCCTCCACGGGAAAAACCGTGAGGCATCAAGTGACCGAGAACGCGCTCGCCAGTCCGTCTCAGCCGCAATCCATCGTGCACTGAAAGCCATCAAGAAAGAACACGAGCCGCTTTGGCAGCATCTGAAAAACGCCTTAAAGATCGGGGAGTTCCTATCCTACCAACCCGATCAGCCCACCTCCTGGACCACATAATTCTCTGATTTTTCCTTCCGCGACGCCTCCTGTCGCGCCCGCGACGCCGGTTGTCACGCCTTCCCTCTGAAGGCTTGGTCCGGCGACCAATCAATTTAGGCAACAACGCCCTCTGGGCGCTGAAGCAACCCCCGAGAGAGCCTTTCGCCGGGCCAGCCTCTCGGGGGTTTTTCTTTGCCCAGAGGGCCAGACCGGAGGTGTGACATGCCAAATGTTGTGACAAAGGCGGCCCTGACTCCTGCCAGGAAACGCCTGGTCGAGCTGATGCAGGAGGTCAACTACGGGCGGATCGAGGGACTGCGCGTCCAAAACGGCGAGCCGGTCTTCGATCCCCCGCCCACCGTGCTGCGGCTGTTT
>JAKPYU010000336.1 GCA_029568995.1 Candidatus Omnitrophota bacterium
CTCCTCCTTCCCGATATTCTCGTAGAAGAAGATCCGACCGGTCACGTATCCACCTGCGAGAAGATCCATATCCCCGTCCCCATCCCAATCGGCAACCTCCAGGACCGGGTAATAATCCCTTTTGTACACTCCGGGAATCTCCGGAACCGGCTCCCAGGGAAGGGCAAGCGTCTCGCCATCGGCCTTGAGCATCCCCTTGTATACCATCTTTCGGTTTCGATTGTCGCCCTGGTTCTGAATGAACACGATCCGATTCCATTCCGCGCCGACCAATAGATCTTTGATCCCGTCTCCATCCCAATCCACGACATACGGTGTTGCGGACCAGCCAATATCCAAGGGCTTTCCATCGGCATAGAAGAGCAATTTGGAGTAGGGGAATGACGGCTTACTCTTCGTTCTCGTATTCGGGAACCAGATCACTCCACCGCGTGCTCCTCCGACGACCAGATCGAGCGGGCCATCGTCGTTCCAATCGTCCACTGCAACACGCACATGAATCTGGGAGGTCATCCGTCCGCCGGTTTTATCGCAGCGGTTGGTCCCGTCACCCATGAATCCTCGTGGTGGAACCGTGTCGGGCGTCCGGCCTTTCGGCAGAAGGTCGAATGAAATTGCATAGAAGGAGGGATCATTCCCATTCTGTGTGTGAATCCAGCACAGCCGTCCGCACTGCCAATCACCGATGACGTTGTAGAAATATCCCCAACGCGGGTGGGGATTCCACGAAATGACACCGTTGGTCTGATCGATATTGGATTCAAATTCCGGGAAATCATACGGGATGGCGGAATCGTACCAGCGAAATGGCCGGTCGGCGGGGCCGACAGCGTAAGCGTACTGCCCGTAAGGTTCCACATCGCCGGTCTTCGGATCGTACTTCTCCATGCGAATGGTGGCGATATCCGGCAGCGCCGAAATCCCTTTCTGTTTCAGCAGATCCGCAAAGTCAATCTCGACATCGGCGGGCATTTCGTCAGATGCACGGTTGCCAATCTGTCGTGCATCCACCCGAACCAGAATCCGGCAGTGCCGATCATTCCACGCCGGTTCCGATCCCCATGCATCCGTTGACACCACACAACCGAAAACAAATACCGAGGCCATCCACACGACAGATCTTTTCATCTTGATATTCTCCTTGCTTCGTATTTCCTGCCAATAGGCGCTTTCCCGACATCGCCTCTCTGGCCCCCTCTCCCTCCG
>JAKPYU010000354.1 GCA_029568995.1 Candidatus Omnitrophota bacterium
TTGGCAGCGGCTGTTTATCTGGTGGGATGGTTCCGTGCATCTCTGCTGCGGCGATTACGAAGGCGCGATCAAACTGGGGAATGTGAAGGACAAGACCATTGAGGAAATCTGGCACGGTTCGCAGATGGAGCGGATTCGGAATCTGCACCAGACAGGGAAATACCGTGTCATTGACATTTGCGCACGCTGCAATGTCAACCGGATGCGCCCCGGCGGCGGGTTGTATGTGAAGGGGAGTGAGCTAAAGTAGCCCGTTCCTGGAATCGAACTTCCCGCCTTTCCTGACTCGGCGTACAATCGGCCCGAAATCATTTTCCTGAAAGGATCGGGCAGATGTACAAAATCGGATTGATCGGCTGCGGCGGTATTTCTCCGGCACACATCGAGGGGTATCTGGCTATTCCCGAGCGAGTCAAAATCACAGCGATTTGCGATATTCTTCAGAGCGCGCTGGACAAGACAACCGAAAAAATCGGCCCCGTGGACAGGTATGACAGCTATGACGAGATGATCACCAGGGCGGATATCGACGCGGTGGACATTATGCTGCCGCACGATCTTCATAAGGACGCCATTGTTAAAGCGGCGAACAGCGGCAAACACATTCTCTGCGAAAAACCACTCTGTATCAGCCTGGAGCAGGCCGACGAAATCACCGAGGCGGTGGAGTCGAATGGGATCACGCTGATGTGCGCGCATAACCAGGTGTTCAGCCCGTGCATTCAGGAAGCCAAGAGACGGCTCGTGGCGGGCGAACTGGGTGAGATTTTCCAGATCCGCACCTGCGACTGCTTTCAACTGAACCCGATTTTCGATTTCGGATGGCGCAAACATCTGGCAATGGCGGGCGGCGGGGAACTGATCGACACCGGCTATCATCCGTCATACATGCTGATGCATCTCACCGGGTCCAAGCCGGTCGCGGTCACCGCCATGCTTGGAAAATACCTGCACAAGAAAATCGAGGGCGAAGACTGCGCGAATGTGCTGGTCCGGTTCGCAAACGGAAGCGTCGGGATGATCTACACCAGCTGGGCCTGGGAATGGCCGGAAGGTCACAACCAATTCCACGTGATCGGCGAAAAGGGGCAGATGTACGGGCGCGGTAGCCGGTTCGCTGTCAAGTTGCTCGGCGAGGAACCGGTCGAGACGGAACTGCCCAAACGGCATGAGTTCCATGCGGAAATCGACCATTTCATTCAATGCCTGGAAACGAATTCAGTGCCGGTGCAGTCGCACATCGAGGGAATCGACGTGCTGAAAATTATTTTGTCGGCATACAAGTCGGTGAAAACAAACACCATCGTGACGCTGTGATGCGCGGGCATGATGCAGGACACTCCCTCACCCCAACCCTCTCCCGGAGGGAGAGGGGGAAGAAAAGGCCATACTCTGTAGTAGGGGCGACGCATGCGTCGCCCCTACTACTACTACAGCCCACAATGTCCAAAACCGTCATTCCGGCGAAAGCCGGAATCCAGAAAGAACCAAGGAGGGCGTATAATGATACATCGCTACAATTCCGTCGTCGGCAATCCGTAATCCGCAATCCGCAATCCACAATCCGCAATCGACTGAGATTCCAGCTTGTGATGACATTGGCCCTTCTGCTGTGCGCAATCTCCAGCGCCTTTGCAGAAGGCCACCTGATCGGTTCCGGTTCGGGACAAATGATCCCGCCCAACACCTGCACAACAGAACCGCTGACGATCCGCCTGGAACGCACGGAACAAGGTTTCGACCAGCCGGTACGGTTTGCCGTGATTTCCACACCCAAAGGAGCGCAGGGATGCGGATTGATTCCATCCCCAGCAGATACCGGCTCGCCGGTTAATGAAATGGATCGGGTATTATCGCCATCCGGGGAAACGACAGTCTATTTTCGCGCAGGCGATACCGAAGGCGCGTATATCATCACCGCAGAACACCCTGCCGCAAAAAATGTCATCACCTTCTTCATCCACGCCCGCCGCAAGATCTGGAAGTATTTAATTCCGGTGGCGATTATTGTTGGGGTGGGGTTGGTGGGATGGGGGGTGGTTGTGAGAAGGAAGGGAGTGCTCAGATAGAGGGCGATTCACCGGTCTCAATTCTCGATCAAGACTCAATCTTCATTCGACTTTCTATCATGATCTTCAGCGGACTTGAGGGCTAATTCACCATTACGACCGGAGATGAATGCGATAACCAGAGAGGCAAGACCAGCGGTTCCCAGAACACCTCCGGTGATTTGTCCGGCAAGATGAGGCGATATCAGGATGACAACGCCGCCCATCAGGATGGATACCAGACAGATGGTGAAGCCTAAATACTGACCGCGTCTCCTTTCGTGTCTTTCAAGAAGAAGATCGTGGCGTCGTGCCTCCAGAGATGCGGCTTCAAGTTCCTGGCGATGTCTCGCTTCACGTTCGGCCATCGACAGAATTCGATCTGCGGAACCAGGGCAGGCTTTTTCCCAACCCGCTACGATGCTGGGTGGAGGAATCGGCCCCGAATATTGCGCTTCGATTTCCAATCGTGGAGCGACTGTCCGGCTCTCCTCGGAAACCTTTGCGAGATCACTCTGTTCGTTCTGGTTCGGCATGGTGTGTCGATTGTGCAGAAAGTCTCTTACCGGCAGCCTCTATCTCACGGCCTGTTTTTTCCCAAGCAAGCCGCAAGGCGACCGGATCACTCATTGGGGCACACTCAATTCCGCGTGCCTTCCCGCGAGTTATGTCCGGGCGAATCTCCAAGAGACTGCCCATACCTCGAAGCAGGTTCTGCATTTTTCCCCCTTTCGATGGGGCATCCTCTTTCGAGAGGATGGCATCCTTGTTCCGGGTTCCAACCATCGCAGTCCTCCAAGAAATGATATGCCTGAGCGCGGGACTTATTTGAATATACAACAATTCCTGCCGAAATCAATGAGGAGAATCCGCCTCCGACAGGCTGGAAATCGGGAAAGGGGAATATCCGGGCTCATCCCTAACCCAAGAATCCCTGCCGGGCAAGAATGACAGGTGGCAGGCAGGCACGGACCGAACCACCGCCACGTCTAATCATTCCAATTCGTAAAGGTTTGATTACCTATACGGGTGGTCGTTCCGTGAACAGAGTTCCCCTCGGAGTCGGTGAAGTCATGGAAAATGAAGTTGCCAATCTGCGTGCTCGTCCCGTTCACTGAGCGACCATCGGAAGACCATAAGTTGTGGAAGCTGAACGAACCGATATCAGTCGAGGAACCAGTCATGCTCTCGCCTCTGCTTGTCGACAGATTATGGAAATCGAAGCTACCCATGCGATAGGAAGTACCTGAAACAGAATTACCATCGGAGTCATGAAAATCGTGAAAACGAAACTGCCCGATGTGTGTCGTAGTCCCTGAAAGATAGCGCCCATCCGAGGCGGAGCCGCTATAGAATGTAAATGGGGACAACTCTATGCTCTGTTCGGCGTCGATTGCAGAGGATGGTATCCTTGCTTCCTTCGCCTGTGGACGCGCCACGCTTGGAATTCGGCCTGGCTGAGTGAGTAAATCCCTCCCGGAGGGCACTTTCATTTGTGAGTCTGATACCGGCAACGAATGCAAAGACATGTCACTATCCGATGAGCCTTTTGACGCGGCTTGATCCATCGCCCACGCTGTCATGAAATCTGGGTCAAAATTGTAACCTCGTCCCTTCCAATACCCGGCTCGCTCGATGTCTTTGACCTTCTGATCCATTGCCCATGCCGTCATGAAGTCTGGGTCAAAGTTGTGACCTCGTCCCTTCCAATACTTGGCTCGCTCAATGTCTTTGACCTTCTGGTCCATCGACCACGCTGTCATACAGTCTGGATCAAACCGATACCCCTTCTCCGCCCAATATTTCGCGCGTTCAATGTCCTTCACTTTCTGATCCATCGACCATGCGGTCATATATCCAGGATCGAAGTGGTATCCTTGGGTCGCCCAATATGTGGCCCTCTCTTGATCTTTTTGCCTCTGTTGTTCCGCCCAATCGGCCGCAAATGCGCTTGAGAAAACGAAAAGAGAAGCACAGATCACCACTGCAAACGGCCTTAGACTTGCTTTCATGGCACTCAGACCTCCTTTAGTGCGCGAAGCATCAATTCGGCCCACTTCAAGCAGTCAAAAACCAAAGGCTTGAGTATAGGCTTTGTCCCGTGGACATCACCCATTCTCGAGCGAAGAGTCTGCATGATGTATGCCCCTTGATTCAACGCGCCCTGAAAATTCTTGCGAAAAAGGCTTATATCCCCATCGTCCCAGCCAAGTTCGCGCAGATGTTGCTCCATTTTTGGTAGGAGGCCCCTTTTCTCCAATGCAGATTTGCACCGCTCTTGAAAAGAGACTTTCATCGGGTCCCCGAGACAAGATGAAATATAAATTGATGATGTCGCCGCATCCACAGCGCCACAAATCGCGGAAATAGCACCGCTAAGATCCCCATCACGCAATCGTTGTGAAGCCTTCGTCAGATCTCCTTGAGATTGGGAAGGAAGCTCGGGAAGGGTTGAAATATCAAGAATCTCAATAGGGATGACGGCGTTGCCGCTGAGCGACCAGCCAAGACGTGAGAGATTATCCTCCAGTGCTTGGCGTGAATCAGGACTCCTTCTCAAGACTTCTTCGGCTACGATGGCAATAAACCTTCTCGCCGATTCTTCGTTGAGACCATTTAAACCTCGGTCAATTCCCGTAATCAGCTGGCCCTTAGATGCTCCACCTTCTGCCTTTTGTTCCAAGTGCGCAATTGAAGCGAGATCCAAACCAGCAAGCCCGACGATTTCTTTGATATCATAAAACCTGAAATCGTTCTGAAGGGTCACCCTCAAAGCATTCCAAGCTTGCCTGATATTGTTTCCGTTACTCATCAACCGTTTCCTGTTTCAATTCATTGGTTCTTTCATTCCGGATAGAGCAATCACCCAGACTTGAGCCACTCGTCCAATTCGGTGTCGAAACCGCACCACCCGCACGGTTCAGAACATGAGAACGAAGCACGCACGTCCTAATATCTTTGCGTCCAAGACCTCTCCACGGGCATCTCCAGATCAACTTCCTGTGGACCTTCGATCCCAGTAATTCGTCCAAAGTCCTTGTCATTTAAGTCGGAACTCATGACCGGAAATAGTATCGCGCTTTCGAGTTGGGATGTCAAGCAGTTTGTGGAGAGAAATTCTCTCCCTCACGGCGACTTCGCCATCTATAGAAAATCGTCTCAGATCGTACCTTTAAACCGTCCATACTCGCACACCCGCGCAGCCTTCCGCCTTGTTCGTACGCGTCAGCATCAGCGCTGAAACACCATCTGCGATAGGCCGCTGTTATCGGGCCTCTCGAGATGGCGGAGAAAGGATCTCTCTGCCGCTTTGCTTCTGTTTCTCCCTGGCATTTTCCAGAATACGGTCAATATTAAAATCCGTAGACCTCGCCAGATCTTCTTTGATCCTTCTCATTTCCCGGATAATTACATCCGTGGTTTCGTGTTCGTTTGTTTTGTCCATGGCGTTCAACCCACCGGCTCCCGAGCCGAGACAGACATGTCCCCGACATCATGCGCCTTGTCCATTTCCATTCGACTCGCGCCGTTCCGTCTCGTTCCGTCTCGTTCCCTCAATACCCCTCACGTCGTAATCGCCTCAACTTCCGCCGGGATTTTGCTGAGGATAACTTCCTTCAGGTCAATCTTGCGGCTGGCGTTATCAATGTCGATTCCGACAAGGTTACCGTCGGAGTCGTAGTCCAAAACGACGCCTTCCGAGATCTCCGTGCTTTCCGCACTCGGTTTCGACGACAGGTCGATGTATAACGAATCGGTGTCAGGGTAATATTTCAGTTTCATCGAGCAAGTCCCCCTCTGAGTCTGCCGTGTGTCAATGTCTCCTGTCACTCCCTCCCCACAATCGCCTTCGAAACAACCCCCGCCCCGAAAATTATCGCGCCTGCGATGGCCAGTGCTCCATCATTGGGGGGAAACAGGTTTAGAACTATGCCGATAATGCCGATTACGGTAAATAGTCCGCCTACAACCAAGGATGTCTTTACCATCGTGTTCTTCCTCTCTCAGTTCCGATTTTACTCCTTCTTCACCTTCGACGCCAGACTGTAACGCAGGTAAGACGAAATGAACTCGTCCAAATCACCGTCCATTACACGCTGCACATCGCCACGTTCGACGCCGGTACGTAAATCTTTAATCAGGCTGTATGGGTGAAATACATAGGAGCGGATCTGGTTGCCCCAGGCGATTCCCTTTTTCTCGCCCGCGATCTTTTCCATTTTCTCGCGCTGTTCCTGCATTCGTCGGTCATAGATCCTGGACCGAAGGACTTTCAGAGCGGTGGCACGGTTTTTATGCTGGGAGCGTTCGTTCTGGCAGCAGACGACTATACCCGTTGGGATGTGGGTAATGCGCACGGCGGAATCGGTTACATTCACATGCTGGCCGCCCGCGCCGGATGAGCGGTACGTATCAACCCGCAGATCCTCTTCCTTAATGTCTACGTCGATATCATCCTCGATTTCCGGCATGGCATGAACCGCCGCAAACGAGGTGTGCCGTCGGCTGTTGGAATCGAACGGCGAAATGCGTACCAGGCGATGAATGCCGGTTTCCGCTTTCAGGAATCCGTGCGCATACTCGCCCTGTACATGAATGGTAGCGTTCTTGATTCCGGCTTCCTCGCCGGGCTGACGGTCGATCAGTTCCGTTTTGAATCCCCGGTTCTCCGCCCAGCGCAGGTACATGCGGAACAGCATATCCGCCCAGTCGCAGGATTCCGTGCCCCCCGCGCCGGGGTGGATGTTCAAAAAACAATTCTGGATATCCAGCGGGTCCGAGAGCGTACACTGCACCTCGAAGTCGCGGAGTTTCGTGTCGATTTTCTCCACTTCGGATTCGAACTCCCCGTCATGCCCCGCCTCGCTTTCCTCGGCGGCCATTTCCATCAACTCCGCCAGGTCGCGGGTTTCGGACGAAAGGTTGGTAAAGAGGGTTGTGACGTCTCTCAGCTGTTTGACTTTCCTGCCGCATTCTTTGGCGGTTTCGGGATCGTTCCAGAATCCGGGCTGGTTCATCTGCTCTTCGAGAGCGGCAATGGCTTGTTTTTTGCCCTCGACGTCAAAGATACCCTCCCAGCTCTTCGAGGTGTTCATTCAGTCCCTTGAGACGGTACCGCAGGTCTTCATACATCGCAGGAGATTCTCCTTATATTGGATTCGTAAGCAGATTGGTGGGCTAGCCCGCAGACGGGCTTGAGCCCACCCTACCTCCTCACTGAGATTCCTCACATTCGTTCGGAATGACAATGGGACTGTCATTTCGACCGAAGGGAGAAATCTCGGTCATAAAACGATAAGTCGAGACAACTTCGATTACCGCATCAGTGTATCACTCCTGGAAAGGAAACGCTAAACACCAAACAGCAAATTGGCGACCCGTTTGACAGCGGCCCGACCGTATCGCCAGGCAACACGGGGCGAGCCGGTTGCGGCCAGGGTTCGGAAAATATAACCGGGTCTCAGATACAGACGCCACAGCGCGGCGCGGCGGAGCCGTTCCAGGCGCTCCGCAGAAACCGTCCGGGTTCGCAGCGCCGCTACCGAATAGCCGCCCTGGTTGAGACGGTCCAGATCGCAGAGTCCTTCCTCCACGACCATCCGGTACAGCTGTGTGCCCGGAATAGGAAACGCCAGGTTGAAATCGAAGAAATCCGGGTCCAGTTCCAGTGCGAAGTCGATGGTCTTTTGAATGGATTCCTCCGTATCCCAGGGAAATCCGAACACAAAGAAGGCGTGGGATCGAATCCCGCACTCCCGACACAGTTGAACGGCGTGTCGAGCCTGCTCTGTCGTGGCGTTCTTTCCCATGGCTTGCAGGTGCTCATCCATCCCGGACTCGACCCCGAACCCGATGATCCGGCATCCCGCGCGTTT
>JAKPYU010000372.1 GCA_029568995.1 Candidatus Omnitrophota bacterium
GGGACAATCCGTTGTTCGATCTGCTGGGCCAATCCTTCCGCGATGGCGGTTTTTCCCACACCGGCCTCACCGATCAGGACGGGATTATTCTTGGTTCGCCTGCACAGGATCTGGACCACCCGCTCGATCTCATCTTGCCGACCGATCACCGGGTCCAGCTTGCCGAGCCGGGCCAATTCGGTCAGGTCGGTTCCGAACGCATCCAGCGCGGGGGTTTTGCTTTTGCCTTTTCCGGCGGCGACCGCTTCTTGCGGGACACCGCCCATCAGGCGAAGAATCTCGCTGCGGGCCTTGATCAGATCCACACTGTGTTCCGCGAGAATCCGGGCCGCCAATCCTTCATTCTCGCGGATAATGCCGAGCAGAAGATGTTCCGTACCGATGAAGTTCACGCCGAAGGCCTGGGCTTCCTGGTAGGCAAATTCAATCGCTCGCTTGCCGCTGGGCGAGAGGGGAATGGTGCTGTCCTGACTGCCGGCTCCTTCGCGGGGAATACGTTTGAGAATTTCGCCTCGAAGGGCCTCCAGATTGAGACCCATATTCCGCATGGCGGTTGCCGCCACTCCTTCCCCTTCGGAGATGAGGCCGAGAAGAATGTGCTCCGTGGCGGCGTGGCTGCTGCCGATGGACGCCGCCTCTTCCTTGGCTTTCTTCATGACGAGTCGCGCACGTTCGGTAAGCCGATCAAACATCATAATGACATCCGTCCCGCAAATAATCGTCTTGAAATTCAGGATTCATGAATTCGATTGATTTCCTTTTCCGTGTAGCGACGAATCCAATCGCGCAGGAAAGTCGCCCGGATCGCATCTCGCTCCGTCGCGATCAGCTTCTTCCCCGCTCGCTTCTGGAGATGAGCGGGGCGGCTCTGGATGATCACATCGTTAATAGCCGAATAGGGAATGCCCTTCATCAATCCGAGGTCAAGCCCCATACGGAGCTGGGAGATCAATTCCAGCGCCTCACGGGAATTCAGGACCCGCGCATGGGATAGAAGCCCGAATGCACGCCAGACTTTGTCCTCCAGGGAGGTGCGACTTTCCACCCAGAGATCCTGCTGGGTCTTTCGCTCGTTATCGACGATCTGCTGGATGATATTCTCCAGTTTCTCGATGGTTTCTTCTTCGGAAGCGCCCAGGGTCCATTGATTCGAAATCTGGAACAGGTTCCCGGCGATCTCGCTGCCTTCCCCCGCAAGCCCACGCACGGTCAGGCCCATTTGAGTCACCGCAGAGAGCACCTTTTTGATCCGCTGCGTCATAACCAGGGCTGGAAGGTGGACCATCACGGAACAACGGATTCCCGTGCCGACATTGGTGGGGCAGGCGGTCAGGTAACCATAAACCGGAGAGAAAGCATAATAGATGCGTTCTTCCAACTCATCGTCCAGAAGATTCAGTCTCTGCCAGGCTTCACGCAGGCTCAAGCCCGATGTTAAAACCTGCAAGCGGAGATGGTCTTCCTCATTGACCATGATACTGACCATCTCGTTGCGGCCCACCACGGCGTATCGTTCCATCCCGCTTTCGGCGAGTTCCCGGCTGATGAGATATCGTTCCACCAGGTACTTCCGGTCCAGCGAATCGAGCGGTTCAACGGGAAGGACCGTTGCACCGTTCATCGAGGGACAGTCCTGAACCGCCAAAAGAGAGGTTTCCGCAATCCGACTCAGGTCGGAGGAACTGGCCCAATGGGAAAACGGCAGTCCGGTGATATTGCGGGCAAGCCGCACTCGGCTGGACACCACAAGGTCCCCGTGTTGACCCGGAGATGCGAGCCAACCACAGGGTCGTAATAGACATTCAGGAATTTCCTGGTTCATTTCGAACTATTTACCTTCGTTGACAACGAGGAACATGAGTCCGGGAAGGATTCCGGGGGTGCTGCAGGTCTCCATGAATTCGGTGAAAAAACGGGGGCCTGTTTCCGGTCGCCCTCAATGGGGACAGTCCCCCTTTTCAATCTCATGGATCTTGTCCCGCAGTCGCGCGGCCTCCTCAAAATTCTCGTTGTTCACCGCATCTTGCAGCCGCCTCCGCAGGTCTGCAACGTTCCGTTCCAGGAGAATTTCCTCTCCGCATCGTCTGGGTATCTTCCCGACATGCCGAGGCTGCTTCTGAATCTTCTGGAGAAGAGGTTGGATCTCCTGCTGAAACGTATTGTAGCATTCTCCGCAGCCGAAACGTCCGCTCTCCTTGAACGAGTTGTAGGTCAGTCCGCATTCCAGGCAGGTGCGCTGCAAATCCTGCTCTCCGGCCTGTTCCTCATACCCCTTCAGCAACCCGGTTAAAAGGTCCGCTACGGAGAAATGGGTATTGATCGCGGGACCGGCAACCCCCTTTTCATGGGCACATTCCTGGCACAGATGAATGGAGATCTTCTTGTTCTCCTTGATCTGGGTCACATGAATCTTCGCCTGGTTTTTCTTGCAAATCTCGCAGATCATCGTATGAATCTCGTTCTCACCCGCCGGACACGGCGGCGGAACTGCGTTCCACCACCGGGATTCCGGTTTCCTGGGTGAGCTTCGTGAAAGCCGACATCAGGGTACGTGTAATTCGACCGGGCTGGCCCGTTCCGATGGTTCGGCCATCCACCCGTGTCACCGGAACCACCTTGGCCGCCGTTCCGGTCAGAAAGCACTCATCCGCCCCATATAGATCGATCAATAACATATTACGTTCTTCCGTGGGAATCTCCAGGTCGGCGGCGAGCTGAAGCACCGAGTATCGGGTGATTCCGGGCAATGCGCCTGCAATCACGGGAGGCGTCAGGACCTTCCCGTTCTTCACGATGAAGATATTGTCCGCCGTCGCCTCGGCAACGTACCCAAGATGGTTGAGGAAAACGGCTTCCTTTGCACCGTAACGATTCGCTTCCAGTTTCGCCAGGATGTTATTCATATAATTCAGGGATTTCACTTGCGGCGGGCAGGACTCGGCGGAATTCCGGCGGACCGCCGTGGTCATGAGCGCCAGGCCGTTCTGATAATCTTCTTCGGGATACAGCTTGATTGTGCTGACAATAACAATCAGGCTGGGCTTGGGGCACGCGCGCGGATCGAGACCCAGGTTGCCTTTGCCGCGAGTCACCACCAGTCGGCAATACCCATCCTTATCCGTAAATCCGTTCTCGCAGGCCACCTGGCAGATAATGTCGATCATCTCATCCGAGGTCCAAGGCACATCCAATTGGATCACTTTCGCCCCTTGCTGCAACCGGGCGATATGCAGCTCCGGTCGAAACAGACGCCCGCCATAGATACGCAGACCCTCAAAGACTCCATCACCGTACAGCAGCCCGTGATCGAACACCGATATCTTGGCTTCGCTTTCATCGTACAAGCAACCGTCGATATAAACCTTCATCCTCATTCTGCTCGACTTTCATGAGATTCCCGCTTCCCATAAAAGCGAGAGCTAGTCTAACGCATGGAACGAATGCTCACAATATTGACCGCGTGTAAGGGGAAAGACATCCCTCGGCGAGTTCCAGGATACGGTTCGACTGCCGGGCCAGGTCGAGGTTATGGGTGACCATGATGATTGTGAGACCGTATTCTCCCCGGAAGGAATCGACCAGTTTCATCAACTCCTCTCCGTTCCGCACATCCAGGTTTCCGGTCGGTTCATCCATCAAGAGAATATCGGGACGATTGACCAGCGCACGGGCCACGGCCACCCGCTGACGCTCGCCGCCGGAGAGCTGCGCCGGACGGTGGTGGGCACGCTCCGAGATCCCAACCTGAACCAGGAGATCGTGCGCCCGCCGCTGGGCTTTCGAGTGGGATTCCCCCATCATCAGGCTCGGCAGGAGAACATTCTCCAGGGCCGTGAACTCCGGCAGCAGATAATGGAACTGAAAAACGAAGCCCAGGGTTCGGTTTCGAAGCGTGTCCGTCTGATGATTTTTGAGACGGGCCGTATCGACACCCCGAATCCATACCTCTCCGTCGGACGGACGGTCAATCGCGCCAAGCAGATGCAGCAACGTGCTTTTCCCGCTCCCGGATGCCCCAATGATGGAAACGAATTCTCCGGCCTGAACAGTGAGATCCACCCCCGTAAGCACATGCAGGTCCGTGTCGCCGCTCCGGTATCTCTTCCGAAGCAAGCGGGCCTCCAGGATCGGAGCAGGACCGTTGGAAGGGAACTCACTCATGGTTTCTCGCAATTCTGTCTTTCATGTCCGAGCCTATTCGTATCGCAGGGAGTCAACCGGTTGCTGCCGCGCGGCCCAGTATGCCGGGAACAGGCTCGCGACCAGGCTCACTACAAACGTATAACCGATCACTCCAAGCACATCGGCCCATTCCACCCGTACGGGCAGGTACTGCAAATAATAAACCTGGCCGTCCCCGGGCATCTCGATTCCGACACGCCGGATGAATTCACAAACGGCCAGCCCCAGCCCCAATCCCGAAAAGACTCCAATCGCGCCAATCAACAATCCAAGCAGGAGGAAAATGCGCAGCACACCGGAACGCGTGGCTCCCACCGACCGCATAAGGCCGATATCCCGCGTCTTGACCATCCCCACCATGAAAAGCGTCGTGAGTATGTTGAATGTGGCCACCAGGATGATGATCCGAAGGATGTAACCCATCACCCGCTTCTCATACACCAGCGCCTCGAAAAACTCCCTGTTCATCAGCATCCAGGTTATCGGGCTTCCGTCCAGGCGATTCTCTCCCGGTTGACCCCTGTTGTATTGTTCCACAAGACGATCGATTCGTTCTGCCGTCTCTTCGGTCGCCTGCTCGGAAAAGTCCTTCAGCGCCATGGAGTACGCCCCCACACGCCCCGCAAGGTCGTAAAGGTACTGCGCTTCCCGGATGGAGACATAAACCCAATTCAGATCGAATTCATAATGCCCTGTGGAAAAAACGGCAACCACCTCAAACGTACGCACGCGAGGCGTTGCTCCCTGGGGCCTGTCTTTGCCGCTGGGCGGTGCAGTAAGCGTGATCGTTTGGCCGAGCGCATCCCGCATCGCTTCGGCTTCTTCACTCTTGGATGCACGATGGGGCAGATAGATCCTGAAGTAATATTTGGCCATCTCTTTCCCGATAGCGATTCCGGGTAGTTGGGGTTCAACAGCCTCGATAATCGGAATCATCTCGGTTGCGGAATCCGGGGAGGAATGCACCCGTCGCAGTCGGTCCAGACTTCCCGCGATTACCTTCCGATCGAGATCCGATACGGAACTCTCATAAGTCGGATCGATTCCACGAACGAGAGCGCCCCCATAAGAGGCCTGTTCCCCCACTTGAGCCAAAGCAAAGCTCTCAATCAGGGGCGCGGCGGCCACCACATTCGGATCTTCGGAGAATACCTTTGGAAGGTGCGGAGAATCCGGCAGAGATCCCTGGTTTGCGGTATACACCAAGTTGGAACGACCGCTCAGGATCTTCTCCCGAAGGTCTTTGCCGAATCCGTTCATTACGGAAAGAACCACAATCAGCGAAGCCACTCCCAGCGCCACTCCCGCCATCGAAAGCATCGCGATGATAAAAATGAACGTCACCCGACCTTCGGGTTTGAGGTAACGTTTGGCAATAAACCACTCGAATCGCATGTGCGTTCTTCCGGCTTCCGAGAGCGCGCCTTTTTCCCCCTCTCCCTTTGGGAGAGGGTCGGTGTGAGGGAACTCAAATCTCAAATCAGACTATTCATGCCAGAATACAGGAGACCCTCCCGGTGGGGTAGGAAGGGGGATTCGGGAGACCGTTTGCGTAATTGAAAGACAGCCGCATAATGATGGGAAAGAGTCTCCGGCGGAGCCGGTGAATGGGATCAAGAGGCCATCGTGTCTCGCGGGGCATGGACGGACACGGACGAGCACGGACCGACACGGACGGGCGTTGATGGTGGTGGAGTGAACCACGAAGGCACGAAGAGAAAGACCCTCACCCCAACCCTCTCCCGGTGGGAGAGGGAGAAGAGAACGTCTCCGTGTCGGGGCGACGTGTTGGGCCAGGGTCGTGTCATTTCGACCGAAGGGAGAAATCTCATGGTTCGAACGAGCGAGCCTGAGATCGCCACGTCGCGGCCCTTCGCAGACTCCGGGCTGCTCCTCGCGATGACGGGACCGGGCACGGCCCCGCGAGGCCAGGCTTTCTTTTCCCAATCACCGGCCCCGCCGGTCGGATGCTCGCAATGACGGTTCAGAGCGAGATTTTCGTA
>JAKPYU010000406.1 GCA_029568995.1 Candidatus Omnitrophota bacterium
TTCGCATCCCCCGTTCCACCAGTTCCCGTCAAACATGAGAAAGACTACTCCGTCTCTGCAATTCTCCAGTAGACGTGTTTCGGCAACATCCCGGTATTGCTTTGATCCGAGACACAGTAGCGGGCCGGTCGTGTTCTGTACCCCCGCCGGCGACAGGCGACGGGATTCGGCGGGCCAATTCTGGACGGAGTGTTTGCCCCAGGTGAACTTGTCGTGGGACATCCAGGTTGCCAATGGACAATGCAGCGACACTGCAAGGCCATACTCCGATCTCATCTCCTCGACAAATTCCTTGCGAGGTCCAAGCCATTTCTCACCCCAGAGAAATGTACCGAAATCCGTGTCCCAGCCGGGATCCAGGTAAAGCGACTCGCAACTATAGGCTTTCGCGTTGACTGCCTCCTGCTTTACAATGGCCTTCGTGTACCTGTTGGCCCGGTCCTCCCACGCGCCTGACATGTTGTAGAGCTGATTCCAATGCACCGGAGGATTGTAGTCACCGGGGAAACGGCATCCTTTCTCATCCAGCATCCGTCGGAACGCATACAGCGCCTCCGTGTAGCCGCCTTTCACTGATTCGTATCGGGTCACGCCGAGATCGACTGTCTGGCCCGGCTCGATCCGGGTCAGGGCTGCCGGTTCACCCATGACCATACATGCACCGCCGAACCGCAGGGAATCACCGTCTCGCATGGCATGTTTCGAAATGGCGCTGAATTCCATGTGTTCCTGGCTATACTTGAACACACCGAGCACGTTATCTCCATGAATCCATGCCCAGCCTTCCGAGCAATAACGGGATGAAGGAAGGCGGGTGTATTTAAGATTTTCGTCGATGCACGGCTCGTATCCATCCCGCGTCAGGAGGTCAGATACGGAGAAGTCATTGTAGAAATATTGCGTGTCATCTGCTCGGTGGCGGAAAGGAATCGCGATCCAGCGGTCATTCTGAAGCTCCGGCAGAACCCGCCTCTCAGTATCGGTGACACGTCGCTGGAGTCCTGCCTCATAATTTTCCAGGTCAACGCGCGAACTTGTGCGATTTCGCAGGATGATTCTTTCCTCCATGACGCCACGATTTTTAGGGATTACAAAAACATGCTCCAGATCCAGGCCTGCAATCTTTCCCCGGATTGTCAATCGGTTTCTCCCCATTTTAACCGAGACGTCCTCCAGCCCTTCGTCGGTCACTCCACGGACTGTAGCGCGATAGATATACGGTCCCTCGGCCACTGAAAGGCCCAGCAATTCGTCGTACAGGATAACATTTACCTCGCCCCCGGCGCACGTAACGGTGAGGCGATAGGATTCATTGCTCAACTTGTATTCTTCTCTGCACAGCCCAGGATTTGCCAAAAGGGGCAAGAGTACAATCGCCGGTATCCGATACATGGAACGATTCTCCTGTTCTCATCAGATTGAGGTCGTCGTGTCGGAACGATACGCGGGATCGGGAGGCGTGTCAATCAGTCCGCGAGAGCATAATGCCGTCTGGCTGAAAGACTCCGTAAGCACAAAAGTGCCCCAACTGGAGGGGGAGGCGAAACCGCAGGAGTTCCAGTTGAGGCAAGTGCAGAGGAATCCTAGAAAACTCAAATCCGTCTTTCTAGCGAGAAATCAATAGATCTCCCATTCATCGACCAAAACGGGTTGCTCGTCCTCCTTGTGCAGCAGCCATTTCGCGATGTTGGTCGCAAGCTGGCGATGAGAGTATCCATTGATCATCGGAGCATCACCAGAGCAGAACGTCACCTCATCGCCAAACGCCACCACACGCCCATACCCATCTTCAGCGACAGCCAGAATCTCTTGACCATCTCGTGACCAGCCGACGGCTTCCGCTGGAGGCTCGACCAAGAGCCTACTGCCCCGGCCCCATACTTGCTCTACCTCCTTCGTGATTGGATGATCGGTGAAGTCGGAGAATGTTCCCCTGACCTGGGTGGAGAATCGAAGCCCGAATGGTTCCGTGACCGAGGACGCATAGATAGCAGGCGGTTCCAGAATGTAGTCAAGATCCTGCTGACCAATTACAAAAATCGAACCTCCTCGGCGCACAAATCGGACGACGGTCTCCTGCTCGGCTTCCGAAAGCGGTGAGGTATCGCGGGTGTCACCGAAAATAACCGCGGCATATCCTTGCAGAAGGTCGTCCGTAATGGTCTGGGAGCCAACAAGAACATGCCTGTTTTCAGCCCCTAACTGCGTGAACATATCGGCGAACTCAACAAAATCGTAACCATATCCCTGCCCATCGCTCGGAAATGCCCTCTCCATGACAATCCAGAATACCTGTGGAGCGTCTTCGATGGGGGTCGGAGTGGGCGCGACGGGGTTCCACGTCGGCCAGGGAGTTGGTGTTGGTTCCGGTTGAATCCGTCCTCCCCATGTGAAGACAATTTCCTGATAAATGTCGCTCATACCCATTGTTTCGAGAGTCACACGCGCCGTGTAATCGTTCGATGCTCGCGGTTGTTCCAGAATCGCTACAGTGGCATCTCCGATTGTATGGTTGGCGGCGATATTCACCGGATAGCCGGGCAACGGATTGGAGAACTTGCTCAAGATCGTTACTGGATGAAGGGATGCTGGACCATAAAGAAATACCTGATCTCCCTGAATCTCCAAAAGATTCACGCCGAAATCTCCGATGATCCCACGCCAGGTCAGGTAGTTGTTCCCAGCCGGGGGCGTAGGTGTTGGAGGTGGCACGTCGGTCCAGGCCAGTGAAAACTCATACCAGGCGGCAGATCCATAGTCTTTGTCATTCAGAAAGATGATCGCTTCGTAACCGTTCCAGGCATCCGGGATTTGGGCCAGCTGCACTAGACCACGACCCTTGGCGGATGTCATATACACATAGAATCCGGCACCCGGAAGAGGAGGATACAATTGATCGAATACTAGCGACGTTTCTCCGTCCCATACAGGTCGCCAGATCATTTGATTCACAAATATCTCCGTGGGTGTGTTGTACTTCAGATTCTCAATCCAGGCTCGATTTCCCTGGACGTGCAGCAGATCGGCTCCATCAACATAGGCTTTGAAATTCAGCGGCCCGTCCGGTCCCACAGGTGTGGGCGTGAGTGTAGGAGTTGGAGTAGGTGCCGGCGTCGATGTCGCTCCGGGCGGGATTTCCTCTCCCCAAGTCAACTCAATCCTGGTGACGCCTTCCAGATGAGACTCTTCGCGCTCGAAATGCACCGTTGCCGTGAAGTTGTTCCATGGGCGAGGCTGGTCGATATGGACAATGCAGCCCGGTCCGTCGAGTACCCGACCGGTTACCTCGACGGAGTATTCCGGAAGGAACCCGGAGAATTCGCTTACCACATCCCAGGTCTCAGGAAATCCATCTTCCGATCTCAGCGACGTTGTATAGCCTTTCACCCTGATCGAAACAGCCTCGGTAGAGGGCAGATTACCGGACACGGTCAGCACGACTCGATTCTCTGGCGGAGGCGCTGTTTCGTCCACACGAATTCGTGTCAGAACAACCGAGGGATTCCGAGTTCCCTGTTCTACACTGAACATTTGAAATTCATCGCCTGTGAAATACGTTCCGTGATTCACATAATTCAGCGGTTCGGAATTAACCTTCAAAGGCGTGGTGAGGGGAATACCGTCCTCGTCAAGGAGGCGGGCATATATGTTTTCTTGTCCGTCAGTCATCCTCTGATCCCACACAGCCAGGAGGTTCTTTCCGGCTTGCAGCAATTCGGTTGTGCTAACCGGCGTTCCGTAATAGATTTCCGGAGGGATATACCCGATCTCAATCGGTTCTCCGATTACCTGACCTTGTCGGTCGAATCGAAATACGAGAATAGACTCCCCCATGTCCGGTTGCTCTCTTGCCCCAATGCACAAGAAGTTCGTTCCATTCCAACAGAAGGCCCGGAAAGGCGTATACGCAAAGCCGGGAAGCACACTGCCATTTCCAACCTGGTTTCCAAGCCTATCATAGATCTGAAGATATGTTTCTTCGTCAATATAGTTGACAGGATTCCATCCATTTGAAAGAACCGCAATGGTATCCTTCAAGAAGGCAACGTGTTCCATTACACCTGCCAGTGTTATATCAATTTCATGAGAGAGCCTCTCCCCGTTCGTAGAGAAATCAGCCCAGAACGCATGGTCAGTTCCGGCTTGGCGAATGATGTGAATGACTCCCTCCTCAAGGAACGCCTCAAAGTCGCTGTAACGATCTCCGGGCATTGGAATATTCACCTCAAGTTCCAACGTTCCATTTGGATAGAAACGCTTCATCACGAGACCGTCTTTTGTCACAACCAGACAAATATAGGCAGTTCCATCCCATAGAACTTTCGAATATGCCCAACGGTCTGCCAGGCGGATGGGGGGAAGGGTCAAATTCCTATTTTCATCGACCAGGATCAGAAAGAGGCCTCCTCCTCCTTGCGGAGGTGCATAGTCGAAAAAAATCGCCGCCGAGTGATTTTCGGCTCGGGCAACGGGAATGCTGTACGCTCCATGATTGTCAGTCGCCAGAGATATCTCACCCCCGAACAGGTGTCTACTCTCCGTTACAACCAGCGATGTCGCCGAACTCTGTGAAATGGCGATTCCGAGACACACGACCAGAATCCCGATAAAAAGAAAAAAACTGATCGCAAATAGGTTTCCCTTGCGCAGAGTGTTCACAATTGTCCTCCTTTGCCCCTGAACGTTGCGGCTCAGGGTCACTCAAGATTGCCCGACAAGAGAATCGGAAAGCCCTGCATAAAGGACGATATATCAAGTTTGAAAAACTGTCAGAAAGGCGGGGCAGGATAATGGCCGCGAGGAAAGGAAATGTCGGCTGAGAGGGAGGCGTAGTGAAACATGCCAAGCAACGGATGCCGCTGCAGGAATCCAGGAACCACGGGCGGAACGCCGGTGCTACACACATACCCACCTAGCCACCGGCAAGATGCCGGTGCCACCCGGAACATCCCTAACCCCAACCCTCTCCCGGAGGGAGAGGGAGAACGCACTGTTGTCTACTTACGTGGCGCACCGTCGACGCTGGTGATCTTCAGGTCAACCAGGTTGATCGTTTGGGTCCGACCGGTTTTGCCGAACTGACTGAATTCCCCATCCCATGAGGAACCGGTCTTGAATATCCATGCTCCCTGCACAACCTGAAACTCCTGTCGCTCATTGAAGATAGACTCGGCAATACTCTCGATTAGATGGGGCGCGAGTTTG
>JAKPYU010000414.1 GCA_029568995.1 Candidatus Omnitrophota bacterium
TCGCTGCCGGAGCGCTGCCCGAGTGAACGGCACGACTGGTGGAACCACGGCGGCCTGTATCGCTCTGTCCGACTGGAAGCATCGAATAGGATTTATATTGATGATGTCAAGATTGTGGCGGACGCAACCGCATCGCCACCGACAATTCAGGTTGAACCTGTTGTTCGAGCCGAACTTGGATCGGGAAATCCTGTTCCGCCCAACTTGGTATTGAGAACCGAGTTATATAGTTCAATTGGCGATTTTATGGCATGTCACATAGGAGGTCTTCATTTCGAAAGAGATGTTGCATCCGTTACATCCACTTTCCCAGTTGAAAATGTTCTCCTCTGGTCGCCGGACAAACCGTATCTCTATCGAATTGTACTGGGAATTTACAGAGAAGGGGGTAACCAGGCAATCGACCAATGGAGCACGCGGGTGGGGATTCGGTCCATTCAGATTGAAAAGGACCAATTACTGCTCAACGGTAAACCTCTGCTGATTCAGGGGGTCAACCGATATGAGAACTATGCCGATACCGGCATGACCCCGAATGACACTGCATTGAGGCAGGACATTCACCTGATGAAACAGATGGGCGTGAATGCGGTCCGCTGCCACTATACCCATTCGCCGGAGACCTACGATCTCTACGACGAGGCGGGGCTGCTCACGATCTGCGAAGTCCCTCTATACCAGTGGGGACGGCCTGGTCATTCCACGAAGAATCTCGATGCGGCGAAAGTTCAATTAACCGAAATGATCGAAACCCTGGGCAATCATCCCTCGGTGATGATGTGGAGCGTGAGCAACGAGAACCGTATCTGGCCCAAGGAAGAATCCGAGGAACACCGTAAACTATCCGAAATGGTGCGTGCCGGGAATATCGAGTTAATCGAACTGGCGCATCGCCTGGACCCGACCCGACCTGCTATTGAAGTCAGCAATCACTGGCCGGACGACCCGGTGTTCGAGAAGGCGGATCTCAATTCGGTGAATGTCTACATTGGCGCCTCTACTCCACACGTCGATTCGCTACCTGAGATGATGGACAAAATGCATAAGAAGATGGATTTGCTGCGCGAGATGCATCCGGGAAGGCCGATCCTGGTAAGCGAATTCGGCTCCTGGGCCTTGTACGGTTTGAAGACGGATTATTATCCGGGCGAAATCTACCAGGCAGAATTACTGCGACATTTTTGGGAGAACTTCCTGAAGGAGCCTGGATTTGTCGGTGGATTTATCTGGTGTTTCGCGGATTCCGATGTCCACAGGCAATACTCGACCATTTATGAGATGCGCTGCGCATACGGGATCTTCGATCTCCATCGCAGGCCCAAAGCGGCTGTGGAGATCATGCGAGAGTTATGGACAAGAAAATAGTCATCAGAGCGGCTTGCTGGTTAATAGACCGATGCCACGGCCCTGCTTCCCCACGGCGCAATAATACATGAAAAATGTATCCCGTTCTTTCTCATAAACTAGAGAAATCTTGTGCGCATACGTGGCATCAAGCCCCTGTGGATGTCCTCCTGCTTTATAGAGGGGTTCCGGGTCTGCTGTCCAGTCTGTCAGGTTGCGCGAAAACGCGATCATGATATGCGCGCCGCCACGCCCCACACCGAAATAAAACATGACCCAGTGATCGCCATCTCGAAATACCTTCCCATCGGAACAAAATTGCTCGTCATATCCACCCGGCCGATTCCGCACCACCGGATTGCCCTCGTAACGTGTCCA
>JAKPYU010000422.1 GCA_029568995.1 Candidatus Omnitrophota bacterium
ATACAGTTCGACCTGCCGCTGCGATTCCGAGAATGAAACGCGGAGAGTGGAATTGTCCCGGCAATCCACGATGGTTCCGTCTTTCAGCGTCAATCGGCTGCCTGTATCGGCATGAATCGTCCCCCCGAAACTCGCCCGCAACCGGGCTTTCCAATTCTGAACGCCCTCCGTCTCCGCAATTGGCCCGTTTGAGACTGCAATCGCGAGGTAAATCAGAATCGCCGTCGCATAGCCGAACGCCCCCGCTATCGCGATTCTTCGGGAGAAAACCCACGCCAACCAGTAGTTTTTCTCCGCAACGGGCATCGCGACGGCTTTTTTCAGGAATGCCTGCCTTGAATGCACCCGATCCATCGGAATCCGGGCATGGTCCAGCGCCTTGCGGATCAGCGCGGTTTCGGCGGTTGTCATGAAATCATCCGGTTCCCGTTTCATGGCTGATTGTCCTTGTCAACAAGAATTCGCAGTTCCCTGCGCAGCGTTTTCCGTGCGCGTCCGAGGAGGTTCTTCACGGCGTCTATCGAGACTCCCAACTCCTGTGCGATGTCGCGGTAGGATTGGTTCTCGACGATCCGCAGCACCACGGCGGACCGTTGCGCGGGCGGCAGCTTTCCGATGGCGGCTTGCACGCGCTCCAGAGCCTCGCGGTTCTCCAGTTCCGCCAGCGCGGACAGATGGAGCGGGATGTCCGGCTCAAGCGGGGAATCCTCTTCTTCATCCAGCGGGAATGCCGCCTCGCCGCGCCGGATCACGAGATTGATGCATCGGTTTCGGACGCATTGTTTCAGGTAGGTTTCCAGGGTCCCGTTTCCGCTTCGGTACTTTCCGCTGCGAAGGGCATCGACAAATCCCAGAAGGCTTTCCTGGACCGCATCCTCGGCGTCGGACCGGTTGAACAGAAATGCGTACGCAAGCCGGTACAGCGAGTCGGCATAGAGATCGAACAGTCGCTCGAAGGCTTCGGGCTTGCCCCGCAAGAGGTCCCGCTCCAGGTTGCGATTCATCGAACATGCCTCCGGTCCGGTCCG
>JAKPYU010000435.1 GCA_029568995.1 Candidatus Omnitrophota bacterium
GCATCCAGAAGGGCGCGTCCCATCCGCATGGCATCGGAAATATGCGCGTCATGGCCGTAATGGCATTCATCCGTATCGTAGAGCAATCCGACCTGGCTCCACGGTTGCAGGCCCGCGAGGAGATCCGCATGATTTCTGAAAAAGGTACCGTAGGCTTTCCGAAGGTCATCGAGGCTGCGGGATGATTCAATAAACGCGCCACCGCCCCCGGCGGTAACTTCGGCATAGGCTAACTCTGCCGGGTAACGCCCGCGCACATAGGGCAGAAGGGCCGGCTGGACACCCAGGGCAAGGCATTGCTTGTATTGGAGCGCGTAGCTGAGAATCGAACCGGGGACAATGCGGCCGGGGCCGTAGTTCTCCTCCAGCATAATCAGCCGTGCAACGCGGCTCCAGGATTCCAGCGACTTTCCCGTGGTTTCTCTGCCCAGTAACCCCAGCGGTCGCGAAATGGAGCCCCAGTTGGGTAGCACAAAGAAATCCGGCTCCTGTTTCCGTCCGGCATTGCGAAGAAGGTCGAGAAGTTCGGTTACGCTGTTATACCAATAGCGTACGCTTTCGGCATAAAGGAGACCCTGACCGGGATAGCCAAGCTGTAAAGGTTTTGTCAGAACCTGAGCGGAGGGTCGGGACGCGACATAGTCGGGGAAACGGTCCTGGTCAACCTGAGAGCGGCTTTCCATAATGCAATCGTCAACAAATGTGCCGTCATAGCCGCACGCGGCGAGTTCCTCTACACATCGCTCCAGGAAATGCCGCCAGTCGGGATCGGCGGCGCTGGGTTCATAGCGCCATTCCGGGTATTCGGGATAGGGTTTCCATGGATCGAGTGACCGCCGGGGAACCCCGCACCAGAGAACAGGATCCCGTGTCGGCTTCGGTCCAAGTAGCCATTCCACCCGGTCCCAATGATCGTACATGTCCCAAAACCCGCTTCGACGATCGGGATCGCCAAGCAGAATACAGGAGTTGACGTATGGGATAATCCACTGAACGCCGTATGTCCGCAATTCTTTTACATAAGCCTTTGTCTTCTCGACTCGCTCCTGGTATTGCTCTTGAGTAAGAAATGTGTTCTCGAAGTTCTCTCTTCCCCAGAATCCCTTGGTAAAAATCAAATTGCAGTTCAGGGGGACGGGCTGATTGATATGGAGTAGATCGGGTGGCGCTTCTTTCAGTGACCGCATGGAGGCTTCATCCGACAGCCAGTCATGATAGCCGATCACGTAAGTGAACGGCACTGTGGTTACATATCGATCCTCATTGGTGGCGGGGCCATTCCATTGCTCACGCAAATCCGGAGCGGCCAGCGCGGAAAGTAGAAATGGAACGACAAGAAGGCTGTGGATAGACATAAACGACTCCTTATTGGCAGAAACGTTATCTTAATTCGCTAGACAATTATCTGCTCGAATTTCGCGGCAGTTCCTTCGCCGACAGCAGCGCGCATGGCTTCGATATCCTCGCGAATCCCGCGTGTCGCAAAGGCGATATCGGCGTGTTGAATGTGCAGGTTCATTCCCATTTTCAACCAATCTACCGCAAGGGAAACCGGGCCGCATCCCATAAAGTGAATGCCTGCAATCAGGCCGTGCTCGCGGGTCTTGGTGACAATGGTTCGAATGGCCTCGATGAACCGGGGATGCCGGTACTGTTCGGGAATGGCCAGGCTGCATGAGAGATCGTGCGGCCCGATCACAATGCCGTCCAGGTCGGGAACGGACAGGATTGCGTCGAGGTTCTCCATGGCGGGGATGCTCTCGATGTTGACCAGAAGCAGGTTATTCCGGTTGCGCTCGATAATGTATCGCTTGAGCTCCGGTTCCATTTCTTCCTGGCCGTTCAGGATACGCTCCAGCCGACGGCCTTTGATCGGCTTGAGTTTCACCGCGCCACGCAGGGCCTTGACCTGTTCGACTGTCTCCACATAAGGAGCCAGAATGCCCGCCGCGCCGCCATCGAGGGCCTGGCACGCCGCAAAGGGGTCCGGTGAGGGGATTCGGACAATCGGAGCGAGTCCCACCGCCTCGTAGGTTCGACACATCCATGAGAGGCTTTCCCGGTCGAGAACAATGTGTTCCGTATCGAGAAAGACAAAATCCAGCCCGGTATTCTTCAGATGATTCGGCCAGTGCGGCGATGTGGAAACCACCAGGGTCCCGAAGACCTTTCGGCCTTCGCGAATCGCGTCTTTCAGTTGTGCGATATTCATTCTGAGTCTCCTGCATGAAAGTCAGGAGGGATGGTAACACGGGGGCAGGGAATCGTGGAACCGCGCCTGCCATGGGGAGGGGGAGCACCTCAGGCCCGTTGTATCATTTCGAGCGCGTCCGACTTGGAGGCGACCATCGGGATCATATCGGTGACGCCGGTAATTCCGAAAATCTCCTTTGCGGTTCCTTTCAAACCACACAAGACCAGGCTGCCGCCACGGCTCAAGAGCTTCCGGTGGGCTACCAGGAAAACACGGATGCCAAATGTGTTGATGTATTCCAGGTCCGACAGATCTCCCACCAGCCACGTCTCCCCCATTTCGACCCAGGAATCCAGCTGGCCGGATACCTCCTCGCAGGTCTCGGAATCAAGCCGTCCCTCGACGCGGAAAACCAGCACATCTCGATCCTTGTATCCGACAATCTCCATTCCGTGACTCATCCACTTCTGTTTGACCGTAGGGGCGGGGCTGTCACCCGCCCTCCCGGACTGCAATTACGTCGTCTGGGGTGGCAATGCTTCCTTGCCGTCCTCGCCCATGTATTGCAGAGCCATCATGGTGATATCGTCCGATTGAACGGCATCCCCGGTGAAATCACTCACTTCTGTCTTCATTTTTTTGACGGCCTCTTCCACAGAAGAAAAATCCGTTTCCTTCAGGCAGGCTTCGAGACGGGGCATGCCGAAAAATGCACTCGAGCTGTTTTCCGCTTCGTTCACTCCGTCGGTGTAAAGAAAAACCGCATCCCCTTTATTCAACTTGACGGAATCGGTCGTATAGGTCGCATCCTCCATGATGCCCAGAATCAATCCGTGTGCGCCGCTCAGGCATTCCAGATCTCCGTTCTTTCTCTTGATGTATGGGAGATTGTGTCCCCCATTTGCATACTGAAGATTGCCGGTATGAACGTCGATTGTCCCATAGAAGAGTGTCACAAACATGGTGGATTCATTGTCGGCGATCAGCAGGTGATTGACTTTGTCGAGGCATTCGCCGGGAGGAAAGCCTCGAAGAGCGGTCGCTTTCAGCAGGGTCCGGCTCACAGCCATATACAGTGCCGCCGGGACTCCCTTTCCTGAAACATCCGCGATCACAAAACCAAGGGTCCGATCGTCGACGTAGAAGAAATCGTAAAAATCCCCGCCAACCTCTTTCGCGGAGATATTGAAGGCATAGATATCGAATTCATTCTGTTCGGGGAACGGCGGGAATGTTCTGGGCAGAATGGAACGTTGAATATCCCGCGCGATTTTCAGCTCGCTCTCGATGCGTTCCTTTTCGGAGACGGTGCGCGCAAGATCTTTCATATATTGCTTAAGATCCCGCATCATCTTCTCAAAAGCCGTCGAAAGGTCGTGGATTTCATCTTCGAACGGAGTGGGCGGCAGCGCCTGGTCCAGATCGCCGTCTGCAATCCGCCTGGCCGTGCCCACAAAGGCTTCGAGAGGCCGAGTGATCGTCCGAGCCAGCAACGTGATGATTCCGAAAATCACCAGCAACCCCAGCACCCCAATCACGAACATGCGTCGTTGCAGGGCAATCGCTCCGGCCAGGATTTCCTTGACCGGATAAACCACGGCGAACGACCAGCCGCTGGAACGAATCGGTTTGAAAAGAATCCAGGTTTCCTGACCTGTGACAGGATCGACAAAGGGCTCAATCCCTTCCTGTCCAGAAGTCATGCGAGCGGCGATCTGCTTGTCGTATTCCTCCAATCCGCTTTGCATGACCTTTTCCTGGTCGGGGAATGTGACGAATTTTCCCTCCCGGCTCAGGATGAACGCATACCCGGTCTGCCCGACCTGCAACGCGCGAACCTCCCGCATGAGATCGTGCAGAGAAATATCAATTGTAGCGATTCCCCAGAAGCGACCCTCCTTATGGAACGGGACCGAATAGGTCGTCATGATCACTTCGCCGCCACCGGTGTCCAAATACGGTTCGGTCCAGTATGGCTCGTCCGCCTCTTTTGGCAGGCGATACCAGTCCCACTTGAAGTAGTTGTATTCCTCGTTGCCCAGCTGCACAAACGTGAGTTCGTCCCCGTTCTGGTAGTAATAGGGGGCGTGATAATACTTGTCCGGGATGAAACTGTTCGGCTCGAACGCCACGCAGGACCCGTACACTTCCGGGTTCTTCCGAAGAGCCTCTTGCATCAGATTTTGGAGGTCCCCATCGGTCAGGCTCGGATTCGTTTCCAGGTAAACGGCAAGCATTGTGGGAACCTTGGAGGTTTTCAGAAAGGTGGCTTCGAATCGATAGGCATAATAGCTGACCAGGTTTCTCGCTCCGGCTTCCACCTCACGCAAAGTTTCGGAACGGCCGTAATAGTACGTGATCCCCATAATGACGGCCACAATCAGGAGTGTGCCGCCCAGGATACCCACCGCCAATCGTCTTCGAATGCTGATCTTCATAAAGTCACCTGGTACCAATATTTCTCGCCATGAACCCTATGATTCTGATACGGGATGGCGTGGGGATCAAGTAGGGGTGCGGTCGATACGGCCGGAAGTCGTCAGACCATTCTATTCTTCGCGAGACCTGAAAGTCCCCTCTCCCTCCGGGAGAGGGCAGGGTGAGGGTTCTTCAACCACTTATATTCTTGCAGCTGCTTCCTGGAGAATCTCGTCCAACGTTCCCATTTCCATCGCCGTATGAAGGAACAGATGCAGAGCCTCATCCAGGGCTTCTTTCGCCTCATCCGGTGTGGGGCCGGAACTTATCACGTCCAGCGGCACGGCATGGGCGATGAATTGATCGCCTTCTTTCCGGATCTCAACGGTATATTCCAGATTGGGTATGGAGTTCACACGGTTCACAGGGATCTCCTTTCACACCGCCATTCCCTCCAGCATCAGTATAATCGTCATCAAAATAAACGCAATCATTCCGGCGTGAACCAGGGATACGGGAAGCGCGGATTTCATGGACCGTCCGAGCAGACGGGACAGCATTCCGGTATGCAGGAAGAACTCCAGGCCGCAGAACAGCACCCACGGAACCGGCGGCAGGAGGCGTTGAAAAAAGACCACGGTCTCTATCATCACCCAGGCCACCGATGTTCCCACCAGGCAGCGTCGATCCCAGAGGCCTCGCTCTGTTGCAGCCCCCGAAAATACCGATAGCCCCGCCGTGATCAGCGCAATCGCGCCCACGGAAAGCACAAGCCGCAAAATCAGCACTATTTCCAGCTCCAACATCGCCCATCGGTTCCCCGTTTGACGGATGGATGAGATCATAAGAACCGGGAAAGGCGTGAGAAGGGCGAAGGAGAGAGAAGGAGAAGGGGAAACTCGGCAAAAACACCGTCTTCATGGCCTGTCCAGCTCAGCCAGCGCTTCCTCCAATTGCATCGGGGCCTCGTTCTTCGCCTCTATCATTGCACGATAAAGCCCCTCATCCTCCAGAATTTCAATCATTTTCTTGTATTCCTCCCAATCCAGAACGACCTTGGTGATTCGCCCATTGGCATCGGTAATGTATTCTTTTGCGGAAAGATGAGAGATGGACATGACCCGTCAGTCCTCCGTTCTTGCTTCAATTCCGTTCTGTCCGGATTATAGTCCAAACCAGTCCAGGATCAAAATTCAGGCTCCTTTTCTGTGTCAGAAAAGAATGACACAATCGGTGACCGACACGACATGAACGAACGGAATCCCTTTATGAACATCTTCCAGCAACACCCGACACCCGACGTTGAGCGATTCATCCGAACCATTCGCGGCGAGATCATTCCGGATCGTCCCCCGATGGTGGAATACCTGGTCGATGAGATCCTCATGCGTGAGGTCGTGACCGGTTTCCTGGGACGGCAATGGGCGGAGGCGGGCTGGGAAGGGCCTTCGATCTCCAGGCAGTATCTCGACAACCTTGCCGCGTTCTGGCGTGCTGCCGGATACGACTACGTCCGCCTGGAACTCACCGCCGGGTTCACTGGAACGGGGCTTTCCGCGCCGGATACCGGAACGAAAGGCCGCACCATGCGGAACTGGGTGAACCTCCACAAGGGCGACATCGGGACCTGGGAGGAATTTGAGGCTTACCCCTGGCCTGATACTCCCTCCGGGGAGCACCTTGATGCGCTGGTTTACGTTGCGGAACATCTGCCGGACGGCATGGGCATGATTACCTGCCACGCGGGCGGGATCTACGAAACGGTCAGCAACCTGATGTCGTACGAGGGGCTTTGCTTTGCCCTTCACGACAATCCGGACCTGGTTGCGGCAGTCACCGAACGCGCCGGGCAGTGCATGGAACAGTATTACGAAGCATTCCTGGCGATGGATGGCCTCTGCATGGTGTTGCAGGGGGAAGACCTCGGCCACCGCACGGGACTGCTGATCTCGGAGAAACATTTGAAGCAGTATTTTCTGCCGTGGCACAAGCGGTTCGCCGAGA
>JAKPYU010000153.1 GCA_029568995.1 Candidatus Omnitrophota bacterium
CCGTATGTTTCCCCGGACGCCATGATGTCCGAGTCCAGGGAGAGCTGCGTACTGCTGTCCTTCGCGACAATCAAGGCAATGTCGGTGATAACCCCGTCAACGATCCGGTGAACATACCGCCCCACGTCGGCATCCGTGAAAGTGGCGGCGGAATCTATCAGTTTGCTTGCCGCTGTCCCGGTTGCCGTGGAAGTGGCCGGCTTATAGCTCTGGATGTTCGGACAGGGGACCGTTTTGCACCATCCGAGGCAGATATTTACGGGGGCCCCGACATCGATAGCCGTTTCCGTGTAATCGTCTGTCGTGACTACCGCCTTCGGCAGGAGGGTTTCGAAAATATCATTTTGCCTGGGCTCAACCGTGATCCTCATTTTCTCGCCCAGGACATACCCGCTGATCGTCCCGGCGACAACGAGGGTTCCGTCCGTCCGGGTCACCGTGACCTGGCGCCCCCTGACCTCCTCCGCGGCGACGATGGTGTCCCATTCCTCTTCCGGGTTCGACAGCTCAAAAGAAAAGGAGCTGGTCTCCTCGATCCCATAATAGAGATCCGGAAGCCGGGTCGTCACCGAGAAGTTCGGGTTTACATCCCCCTCATAAAAATCCGAGGTCCCGTATTCGTCCCGGATGGACTTATGGAGGGTCCCCGAATCGAGGGCTATGTCAACGAAAAGGTTCACCGCTTGACAATCTCCCTGAAGCTGATGGGTCCGCCGTTGACAAGGTTGTAGGCATCCTGTGACCCGGAATAATCAGAAAGCCGGCGGCAAAGATAACATTTCGATGTGTCGCCGTTGTTTTCATAGAAAATCATGGGGTCTTCCATGGAGATTTTCCCGAGGGCCAGGACTTCGGCTTCCTGGGCGACGGTCCTGGTCTTGAATTTCGCCGTTCCTTCCCAGTAAACTTCACTTGTCGCAACGCTGCTATGACTTCCGGTGTCCGCGGTGTCCTGTTTCGGCCCCCGCTCGTAGCCGTAACTCATGTTCTTGGAGAGTTCCGTCACGGTGTCGAGGAGGACGACCGTTCCGACCTCCCATTTTGTTTGGTAGGGTCCCACCGCGGAGGCCGTAGTGGGGACACATGGGGCAATCCATCGATAATTGAAGGCGGAGTGAGGAATGTAAACCTTGTATCTGCCTACCACGGGGTCATAACTCACCGAGATAATCCCGGAGGTGAAATCCGCCGCGGTCCAATCGGTCCCGAGGTCCGAAGCATGACCGAGGATCAGAACCTTGTCGAAGTTGATGTCATTCAGAAAGATGGCTTCAACGGTCTTGGCCGCCCCCATGTCGATCCGGAGAATGGGGTTGATGTTCGACTTATCGGCGGAATCCATCCTCCACCGCCGCTTCAGGCGCCAGTAGTCCTGGACATTATCCGGATCGAATCCTGACGCCGTTGACTGCGCAGTGATCGCCGAAGCCGCTATGAAGTCGTTCGAATAGATGATTCCCATTTACCGCCCCGCTGCCGCCTCCTGGACCGCCTTCCGGAAAACGGGCGATTTCAGGAAGCCCTTGAAGGTCGAGACAGCTTCGGAGCCGTCCCGGACACCATTGAAAACGATATTGCCGAAAGAAACGGTAACGCCTCCAGCCTGTCCTGCGGGAGTCACTCTCTCGCCCTGATGCAGGAGATAGGGCCCCGTCCTCGGGACGTAATCCGTCCCGGTGTCGTATGACCCGTAAAGCCCCGTGTTGGCCGCGATGATCCGGAGGACGTCCAGCTGTTCAACCTGGATGTCATAGGAGGTCTTGTAGGAG
>JAKPYU010000456.1 GCA_029568995.1 Candidatus Omnitrophota bacterium
CACAACCCGAATCGACCAATTCTCTGATGAATTCAAATCGTTTCATTCCGCCCCAATCGTGATCTCCTTGGTTTCCATTCCAGACTGTTGGGGCTGCACGGCTTCCTCCAGCATCAAATCATACGCTTCCCGGATGTTCTCTTCCAATTCATCCAGCGTTTCGCCCTGGCTGAACACGCCGGGGACCTCTCTGAGTTTTCCGACATACCAGCCATCGTCCAACCAGTATTCAAGTGTGAACGTGCGTTGCATTTGGACCTCCTGGGCCGACATCATTCGTGCGGAATACTTCCCCATTGTCCGCATGAACAATATACCGCTTTTCAGGGCTGACTGGCTATCCCCCATAGTATCCCGTCATCGCCAGGATTCCCCCAATCACTCCCTTCCCGGCATTCGGTACTCAATCTGCTTGATGGCATCGTATGCTTCGCGGGCAAGGCCGCTGTCTGTATCCTGAAGCACAAGGAGTCTGAGCGCGGGCAATGCCGGTCGCGCGTATTCGCCAAGAGTTCCCAATGTGTATGCCGCGCTGATTCGTACCCCGCTCTGACTGTCCTGCAAAGCCTGGATGAGCGCCTGAATGGCAGAGACGTCCGGGGGTATATAATGCGACAAACCACCCACGGCCATCTGCCTCAGGCCTGGATCGCTCTCTTGAACCATCTCTTGAAGGACCGGCATCAGCGTATCCCTGGGGCAGTCGAGTAGTCTTAGCGCAAGAACAGCAGAAGCGCGTACACTGGGATCTTCGTGTGATAGTAATGGCAGAATATCCGGGATGGCTGATTTCGCCACCTCGCCGGAATACGCAATCGTCATCAGCAAATCCCTGATTCTGTTGGGGTCTTTGGCTTCCTGCATGTTTTGCAGCAGTTTCGGCAGCAGTTCCTCCCCACCGGCCCCGATTTGCCCCAATGCGCTGGCTGCGTTAATTTGAATAACCCTATCCTTTTCATTTCCCATAATTCGGAACAATTCCGGTGTGGCGGATGCCGCAGAAGGTCCGATGTAGCCCAGATCGCGCATTGCGTTTAGACGTTCTATCTGTATCTGTGTCGGACTCAACATCTCGATCAGATGGGGGACATTCTTCTCCGGACGGATACGCATCAGTGCGATTCTCACCGCGCTCTCAAATGTATGAAACTCCGCTTCCTTCTGAATCTTCTCCAGAAGGAGTGTAGTCCGGGATGCCTTCGGCCCGAAATGCCCGATGCCATCTATCGCATCCAGGCACGAGCGATACCCGCCGGTTTGCAGCTGCTTGATCCACTGGTCGAGGGTTTTGCCTTCGTAGAGCATTTCCCCCTGGTCTTCCGCGCGGATGAGCGGCGAATTCATTAGAAGTGCGAGCACCACGTACAGGAATGCAGGTTTCATGTCAGCCTCTTCAACCCCTCCCTACCCTCCCCAATCTTTGGGGAGGGAAATTCGACTAATTGGTTGGTGGGCTAGCCCGCAGACGGGCTTGAGCCGCACCCTACATGCCTCATCCATCCCCAATCATTCCTTCCCCGCCATCCGGTATTCGATTCGTTTGATCGCCTCAGCGGGACGGTTATCCACTTGCTCGACACCTGTTTTGGTTTGCTGAAGCGCGAGTAGTCTGAGCGCGGGCAAGGCGGCTCTCGCATACTCGCCAAGGGATCCCAACGATCCAGCAGCAAAACAACGAACCATTGTGTCACCGTCCTGGAGCGCCGCGATCAGTGCCTGGATGGTAGGCTCATCCGGCGGAACGAAATGTCCCAGGCTCATGGCGGCCATTTGCCTTGGGCTGGTCTCTTTGTCTTGAAGCAACTCCCGGAGGGCCGGAACAATGGTCTCGGTAGGAGAGCCGATTTCTTTCAGTGCCATGGCGGCCTGGCCACGTATGGCCCGATCCTCGTTGGAAAGCAGCGCAAGAATCTCCGGGACAGCGGATCGCGCCTGGTCGCCCAGGGCACCTATTGCCATGAGCCAATCCACTTTCTTCAAGGGATCTTCCGCTTTACGCATTTCCTGCAACAGTTTCGGCACCAGGTCCTCCCCGCCTTGTCCGATCTGACCCAATGCCCTGACAGCGGTCAATCGAACCATCCTGTCTTGATCAGTGCGAACGATGTGGATCAGCTCGGGTGTAGCCGATGCCGCCGGGGAACCGATTTGGTTCAGTTGGCGAATTGTGTTCATGCGTGCTTCATTGTCCTGCGGCGAGCGCAACGCCTTGATAAGATCCGGTACGGCGTCCTTGGCCTTCGGATCGATCCGAGTCAGAGTGACCTCCGCGAATCCTTTGAATTCTTTAAAGTCCGGTTCTTTTACAATCTTCTCCAGAATGGGCCTGGCGCGGGATGCTTTGGGGCCGCATTCCCCGATAGCCATCATTGCATCCATACAGGAGCGATACCCGCCCGTCTGCACTTGCTCGATCCACTGGTCAAGCGTTTTGCCCTTGTAAACGACTACTTCCTGCTCCTGCTGTTTCCCACAGCTGATACAGGTTGTGATGAGAAGTGCGAGAGTAATGCAGAGGATTGCGCTCTTCATGTTGACCTCCAGCTGGCTCTCAGTCTGACATCTCAACCCCACCCTACCCTCCCCAATCTTGGGGAGGGAAATTCGACTAATTGGTTGGTGGGCTAGCCCGCAGACGGGCTTGAGCCCACCCTACTTATTGCCGAATCAATTGCAGGGCGACCGTCGCGGCTCCACGGACCTGTTCGTAGTCG
>JAKPYU010000465.1 GCA_029568995.1 Candidatus Omnitrophota bacterium
CCCCCAAACTTTGGGGGAGAGGTTCCTCCCCCGAAGATCGGGGGAGGTCAGGTGGGGGTTGACCGGATAGCACAAGACTCCTCGGTGTGAGGGTTGCAGGCGAGCTTTCTTAGGAGGAGCCGCCCGGAGTCTGCGAAGGGCTGCGACGTGGCGATCTCAGGCTTTGCTCGCTTCAACGAGGAGATTCCTCACATTCGTTCGGAATGACGACGGTTGTCAAGGCTATTCAGTTACAGTACACGAGTGATATTCCTCTTCCCTCTTGTCCCTTTCTTTTTCTTCATTTCATCCTTCATAATTCATCCTTCATCCTTCACTCAAACATCCGCACCGCCATCAGTTTCGGCCCCTTCGCAAAGTAGATGTCCTTCCCCACAATCGGACCGGCGATTTCAAAAGACCCCTTTTTCTGTACCAATACCGTGATTTCCAGTGACTTCGGATTCAATCGGTATATGCAATCCGATGTGAATCCGTAAATCATTCCGTCCGGTCCGTTCTGCAATCCCAAGTCCGGCACTCCGCCTTCCGGTGTCGGGATACGATTGGTGAATTCCATTTTCCTCGGATCGAACTCAAAGATTTCTCGCGGTACATCTCCACCGGCGACCGTTCCATAGAGTTTTCCATTCGAACCAACGACTAACGCATTGAAAGAATTAACGGGTCGGTCGAGCGTCCCTTCCCAGACTTTCTTTTCCGCTTTGTAGTCCCAAAGGAACAGTACCGCCTGATCTACCTTCGGCTGTGTTCCGCTGCCCGCGTGGATTGTTGTCCCTACGGCAATCAGATTCTGTTTCTCCAGGTGCGCCAAGGTGTAGCAGGTTCCGTCCCCGACAATCCTGTAATACGCTTTCCTCTCGTCCGTCTGCGGATCGTAATAGGATAGCGGGCCGCCCCACATTCCGTAATCGGGGATCGAGGCCAGCCAGACACGCCCCAGCGGACCGGCTAATGTTGAACGAGGACGATAGGAAATATTGTCTACCCGCCCCAGGTCGCGCGGATTATCTTCCGGTGTTTTTCCGAAATGATACGGTCTTGAGGGATCATAGACAGAGATTAATGCCTGCGGGTAAGAGGATATGTACATCTTCCCATCCAGGTTCGCCATCGAATACGCCTCGCCGGTGGCAGCCGAACAGGTCCCCAGATCGACTAACTCGCCTGTCTGCGGATCGTATCGAAACAGGTGAAGCGGCAATATGCTCGATCCGTAAATCAGGCCGTCCGGTCCCAGGTGCACATAAAAAATCTCGCTCCCGGCGGCTTCATAGTCCAGGTCGAAAACCCGCTTGTCCCCGTTAGCCTTTGTGATCTGCAATTTCCGATTCGTCTGCTCGGCGCTGTCGATGAACTGGAACGTGCTTCCGTCGGGAAGCGTGGGATTGGGAGCGGGATTCGGCACACTGTCTACCGGCACGGCATTCATTCCGTCAATCCGAAAATTCCCTTTACTGGAAACGATGTACAACTTCCCATCGTTGCCTTTCTGCAAATCCAGATTTCCCTCTCCCTTGGGAATCGTCGGCCCAACCGTTCGTTTCTCTTTGGTCCGGGGATCGAGAACCACGACATGCGGCTCAGTCATCCGAATCAGATTGGCAATCGTCCCATCCGCATTAACCAGCGGATAGTTGTACATATCCACATCATCCATCCGCCCGTACCGGGTGAATTCCCTTGTCTTTGGGTTATAGCAGGTCAAATCGGCGCTTCCGTAACTACCGATCCAGATGCGTCCCTCCGCGTCTTCGTCGATCCGGCAGGGGAATGTTGCCGCATCCCCGTTAATCGCGCCGAGATCCTCCAGCGCATTTTTCTCCGGGTCGAAACAAAGCAGATGCCCCGCGTATGCCGCGCCGACATACAATTTCCCGCTACGGCTCATCCAGGTCGCTGTCGGATAATTCGATTCAGGAACCTTCGATACAAATTGCCGGAACTTCCCCGTCTCCGGATCGATTTGCAGGACGAACAGGTTGTCTCCTTGCTGCCCCATCGTTGCGTACAGGCAGGGATCGCCTTTCTGGTCCGCTCCGGGATGAAGCCGAATCCAGTTGACCGACCGAACCGGAATCCCGATCTCACGAATCTCCGGGGCCGGCACCGTCTTCTGCACTGTACCCAGGTTCACACACGCAAGGGCGCATAAAAGGCAAATGACCGGAAATATCGACAGAATAATCCGTGCTCGACTCATCTCTCTGGATTCCTTTCTAATTGTGCAGAACTCCCCTCTTCCACGGACATCCATGTAGTCCATAGCCGGTCCGTGTTAGTCCGTTCCGGTCTCTCAAAAATACGTATCAAACAACCCAATCTCAGCCCACATATCCGCATGAGCACCCCCGCGCAACTGCATCGCTTTCCAGATGTCGCCGTTTGATGCAACTCCGTTTGAGGGTGCATAAGGCCATGCTTTCCGATTGTCGTTCCAATCTCCGTAGTCACTATCCGGTCCTGCTGCAAAAAGCAACCAGTGCGATCCCGTCGTATTTGCGCAGTCCCGATCTTCATACCCGTAGAATATGCCCTTCCCGAACGGATCGGTCGGAATAGAGCTCAGATAACTTGTCGGCGTCGTCAACTGCTGCAAAATCTGGCCGTTGAAGTGATTATCCGAGGCGGTGCTCTTAATACCGACATGGCCGGGTACGAGACCAAACGCCCTGCCCGGAACCGGAAAATTACACTTGGGATCTGCTCCCGTGTCGTTCCCATCAACAAGCCACAACCCGGTATCGTTATTGCGGATGATAATCTGATCATGTATAGATTTGATATCCGCAAAGGTCCGGGCAGCATTCGCCCGCATACGCGCGTTCATGAAATTGGGCACGGCGATCGCTGCCAGAATGCCGATGATCGCCACAACAATTAGTAACTCGATCAGGGTGAAGCCTTGGTTCTTGTGCTTCGGATTCATGGTCGTCCCTTCGTCAATGGAGTGTTCAGTACGTGAGCCTGACTGTATATAGAGGGATCATAACTGACACCCCCGTTTTGCGCTAGCTGTATCCTGATACAATTTCACTCTCTCTCACTTCCCAAAATCTCTTGCTGTCCACTAAGTCCACTGCGTCCACCAAATCGACTCCGTCCCCTCTCCACTGTCTATATCTCCTTCTTTCTCAAAGCCTTGTGCAGTTCATCAAACACCGCAACCCGTGTCCGCTCCCGAATCGCCTGCCGATCCCCGAAAAATTGACACCGCCGCACGGAACCCCAATTCCGTCCGGGACAGGCCACCCCGATCCAAACCGTTCCCACCGGCTTCTCCGGTGTTCCCCCATCCGGTCCGGCGATCCCGGTCACAGAGACACACCAGTCCGCTTTCAACGACCTTGCGCCGCCCATCGCCATTTCCCACACTGTCTCTTCGCTCACCGCACCATGTCTCTCCAGAGTCTCCGGGCGAACTCCCAACTGCAAAACCTTCGCTTCGTTGCTGTAGGTCACAAATCCACCCACGTAATACCGGGATGAGCCGGGTATCGACGTGATCGCCGCCCCAATCAGACCCCCGGTGCACGATTCCGCCGTCGCCAGCGTCTCGCCGCGATCCAACAGCATGGAGGCCACCACTTCGCCCAGATCCACCATCTCCGTGGCATAGGCATAATCCCCCAGCACCGCCAGAACCCTTTTTCGCGACTCGTCGAGCAAACTCAAATCCGCCTCTTCGCTGGTGGGGCAATATAGCGTCAGATCCACAAGCCCCAATCGTGCCAACAGCGAAACTCGGATTCTCGGATCGAACGGAACCTTCTCCCGGAGAATCTGGTCGATAGTGGACTCCCCGCTTCCCACAAAGCGAACCATCACGGAGGATTCCTTCGGCAACCCCGGATATTTCTGTTCCAGAAACGGAATAACATGATTCTCCACCATGGGCCGAAGTTCGCGCGGAGGGCCGGGCAGGGCAATCGCCAGCCGGTTTCCGGCATCGAACACCAGGCCCGGTGCGGTCCCGTTCGGATTCGAGAAATACATGCCCGATACTGGAACCAGCGCCTGGCAACGGTTGTTCTCCGACATTTCCCGGTTCAATGACCGAAAGCGTTCCCGGATTTCCTCCAGCGCGTACGGACTTTCCACCATTTCAATCCCCGTTGCTTCCGACAGCGCCTCACGGGTCAGGTCATCCACCGTCGGCCCCAGCCCGCCGGATATCAGCACAATCTGCGCCCGATCCAGTGCATACGAAAAAGTATCCACCAGGTCGTTGTATGCATCCCCCACGATCAGCGTCCGCATAACTCCAATCCCGATGCGTCGAAGAGACTGAGCCAGAAATTGCGTATTCGTGTCAGTGTGCAGACCGGCAAGCAATTCACTGCCGGACGCGATTATGATTGCTTTCGGAGGCGTCATCGGATCTCCTTGGGAGCATCCCACCGGCAGGGCCGGTGATTGAGTGAAGAAAGCATGAACTCACGGAAACCGCGATGACCCGTCATCGCGAGCCTCCCTCCGGCGGAGCCGGTGATTGGACAAAGAAAGCATGGCCCACCAGGGCAGCCGCCGACCCGTCATCGCGAGCATCCCTCCGGCCGGGCCGGTGATATGGAAAAAGAAAGCATGGTCTTTTGTACCATGCGCGAAGGAGTGCAAGATACGGACAACCCCCTCTGTGTCTCCCCCAAACTTTGGGGGAGAGGTTCCTCCC
>JAKPYU010000479.1 GCA_029568995.1 Candidatus Omnitrophota bacterium
GTACAGCGACCACTCTGAGATCCCCGGCTGGATGTTCGTTCGGTCGAGCGGAATCGGACCGGCGTAATCGGTTCCTATAACCTCGCCACCCTGTGAGGATACTCCATAAATAAACAAGGGATCGACTTTCTGCCAACTGTCAGGCAGATCGGAGAGAGAAATCTGAAAGGATTCCGGGCAATCGGCCGGTAGATTCTGAGCCAGGAGGTATTCATTCCCATTGTTGGGGATGAGATCGGTATCCAGGTACAGGGCCACCGTCAGATTGATATACAGGCGATCATCGGCAAACCAGGCCAGTTCAATCCGGTCGCTCGGCAGCTGAGGATGAACCAGGATGAGTGGTTTGTATGGTCCCAGGTAAGCCGCGTCAATCTCTGCGGTCGTGGGATTTGCCTCGAACCGGTTGTCGATCTCAAAGATCATATCGAACATCTCGACAGCGTCCGGGAAGTTGATCAGACCGTTCTGCACAAAATCGCTTGCGGAATAGCCCGTAGCGACATAAGGAGCGCCGATCTGTTCGAGTGACGACACGCGCTGCCACTGCGTTCCGGGTGAGAATCGGCCCCCGACCCGGACATCCGCCAGTTTGTGGTCTTTCTGGGGATTTCGATACCGGTCGAACATGGCCAGGTGAATGTAGATATATCGGTCGGACCCGGCTCCCTGTGTCTTTCTGGCCCAGCAGAAGAACAGAAGCGGCTCATTCGTCGCATAGGGGCGTTCTCCCAGGGCATTCAATCCGGATACGACATTACTGGTCATCGTACCGGGGAACCAGGTCGTGGTGAGCACGCTATCCTGACCGACCCCGATGGTTGGTGGATAGTCCAGGCAGATCATTCCGTTGCCCAGAAACGTTTCTTCATCCGTGACGATGGATACGGACGCACCGGCGGCGATGGACTGGTCGGATGGGGGAGTCTGCATCCAGGGCGAGGCAACAACGCCTGCCGTGCCTGACCAGATCACATCCATTCCGGCATTGACCAGGATATTCTCCGACAGGTCCAGAATCTCGATTTCCCGGCTGGCGTGGTGAATGCCGACGTCCGCGTAGAGAGTGCAGGTTCCGCCCCGAATCCCGTTCAGCCGACCCTCCTGGGAAACCACGGCCATGCCGGTTCCCTGCTCGATCCGCCAAACCGGAGCCAGGGTCTCTCCGTTCGGCCCTTTTGCCTCGAACTGCGCCGGAACACGCGTGACAATCGGATTGGCGGGTCCGGAAATGGCGATTGCCGCCTGCGGATTTGGCGACAAATACAGCACAACGGACTCGAACCGATTCAACGGCTCGATGCCGTTTCCTGAAAGGTTGATCTCAGCCATCGGTGCGGACGATTCATATTCCTCAAGCGATCCATCCTGCCGAATGACAAGCAATTCCGCGTAACTCGGCGAGGGGAATGTGAAAATCGGATTGGTTGTCATGCTGGTGTTGGACCAATACAGCACGATCCGGTCCAGGCCGTTCACGAATGACCGATAAGAGTGGCCGATCGAGATGTACCCGGACGGATACTGCGAGCCGGTGGACCGGGGGGCAGAAGCGTTCACCGCATCTTCGCTCACCGCGCCGGACAGAAAGCGCACCAGGCGAGGATAGACGGTATATCCCGGAGTTTCTTCCGGTGGAGACGGGTAGCGGGTTTTCAGAATGTAGTTGTCGCGGACGAGTGCCAAGTCGCGGGGGAAGATGTAATAGTCATAAGCCTCAAAGAAGAGAACCGGCGAGACTCCCATGGCGAGATTCTGGGCGAGGAACCGGAGCATGAAACTCGGCATGAGCTGTTCTTCGTACAACAGGTTGGTTTTGTGTCCCCATTCGTCGGCCATGAACCGCAGGTTGGTTCCTTTGGCGAACTCGATAGCGGCGTCCGGTGCCGTGTAGTGGTCCAGATCGACCGCCGCCTCGGCATCGGTAGGCCACTGCTGGACGAAAGAATGCAGCGTCACGAAATCCACGTGGTTGGCGAGACCGCGCTGCATCAACCGCGTCAGAAGAATGGCGGACTGGGAATAGGGATCGGTTTGATTCGCGTCCAATAGTCCAAGCGCGGAGATCTTCGCGGTCGGGTCCAGTTCCCGGATCACCCGTGACGCGCGAATCACCAGTTCCAGGACGAATTCATCGAACAGTTCGCCGAATCGGGCCAGGTTCGCCTGGGCACGTGAAAGCGTCATTCCCGAAGCCTGAAGCCGCTCTTCAGAGAACATGAACGAATTCGGTTCGTTGAGGATCTGCCAGATCTCAATGTGGTCGCGATGCGCGGCCACCATCGCCGCAACGTAACGCTCCCAGGCATCCATCCGGTCCTCACCCGAGCGCGGGACACCGTCGGTGGAATACTGCTTGATTCTCATATAATTCTCGAAGGTGATTCCGGCTGCGGCATCGTACAGCATCGGTTCCACCCAGGTCGGCGGAGGAAATCCCAGCAGGCCGATCACCTGGGAGTTTAATTGCCGAAGCACCAGGCGCTTGTCGAAGTTGCCTCGTTCAAACGTGAACAGCCCTTCTCCTTCGGGTTCGACACTATTCCACAGCAGGTCCGCCTGTGTGAAGCTGTTCGGAACATCCCGGACCGGCGCGAGTTCCACGGCCAGCTGGGAGTACAGTTCTTCCCTCTCGTAAATCGTGGGAGCGGTGAGATTCCCCGCCGTACCGACGATGTAGCCGCCCCCCACACAGGCGTCGTAATAATCTCCCCACTGTTCGTCGAGGCTGACGGAAGCACCGACCGAGTTCTCCGGCAGGGCCGACATTTCCGGAAGACTGACATAAACATTCCCCTGCCCGAGTGCGGTGGAACCGAGAGAAAGCAGGATCGGCAGGAGGATGGGATAGATCGGGTGAATCTGGCGCGTCACGTTGACCTCGCGTTGATATGAAAATGAAGAGAATCCGATGGAAATATACCAAGTCGTTTCGTTTTTGCACGGCAAGGGAGTTATACGGCAGGGGCTTGACAGGGGATTTTGTTTCGCTAAAATACTGAACAAATGTACAATGATATGGGAGGTGACCCCATGGCGACCATGCAGGATCTGCAATTCTTCGGACTGGACGGGAAACAAATCCATGCTCTCACAGCCGCTTACGGTCCCAATCTGTTGCCCTTGCAGGAGACAGCCTTAAAACAGGGGCTACTCACCGGCAGCGAGGGGCTGATGGTTTGTGCGCCGACCTCATCGGGAAAGACGCTTCTGGCGGAACTGGCATTTCTAGCAGAAGCGAAACACGACCGCCCGGTTATTCTGCTGGTTCCCTCCAAAGCGTTGGCAGCGGAACGATACAACCGGCTGAAGAACCAATATGACCCGCTGGGCTATCGAATCTGCCTGTCATCCCGGGACCACAGCGAGGAAGACCGCTCCATCGCCGAAGGTCGATATCATCTGGCAGTGATTGTATATGAGAAGATGTGGGGTCTGCTGCTGCGTCATCCGGGCCTGGTTTCCAGCGTGCGGGTTATCGTGATTGATGAGCTGCAATACATCGCGGATCCGGATCGCGGCCCGGACCTGGAG
>JAKPYU010000487.1 GCA_029568995.1 Candidatus Omnitrophota bacterium
TTTCAGCAGGATTCCGAAAGAGCAGTGGAACGCAAGCGATATTCCAACCGGGTTGGAACCGATTGCCGAGATGAGTCGATTCGATCAATTCCTTATCTACTCGGTGGCCCTGTATCACTTCCTCCTGTATGGCCTGCAGGAAAGTATCAATGGCAGTATCCGGGTCGTTTCCGAACAACTCAAAGTCGAAAGTATCGCATCGACCCATACCGTTGAAGCGGTAATTGTCGTCATCAGTCTTCTTTTGTATTATCTCTATCGCCAGGGGACTATTTGCCCAAGGCTTGCAAAAACATCCTTCCGTGAGAAAAGCCTGATTCTCCTGATTGCGATGCTTCCCGTATACTATCTCTGTTTCGCGATGCCGCATATTGTGAAAGGAGACTTGTTCCAACTCTCGGCATCGAACAGCGCGGTCTGGCTGGATACTATTTCGTTCGTTATTGTAGAGATTTACGGAGTATATCTCTATTTGAAAAGCAGAGGCACTTTCATCACAATGTAAGGGGTAGTGTTATAGAATCGGGTTCACGTTACTATTAGAAAGGGATGAATAATTTCAGGAGGTGATCGATGGTCTTTCGTTCGATTCTTTTTCATTCTTGCGCGGCTTGTGCGATAATCATGGTATGTGCGTGTGCGTATTGCGCTGAGGAAGACTTGCATGGCGCGAATCCCTTTATCATCGAATTGGATATCCCCGCGCCGGAAACATCCGCCGGTGGGATTGTGGTGTGGGATATCGACGATGATGGACGAATGGACTATCTGGTCACCGTGCCGGGTCACGTGGCGGGATATGCGAACGATGGAACTCGACGCTGGGTTAACCGCGTCGATGTCAGGGTGGGAGAATCGTCGGAACGGGTCGGATTACCGGGCCATCATGGGCCGGGTGTAACAGCCGGGGACATTGACGGCGACGGACAAACCGAGGTTCTGTATTTGACAAATGACAGTGTGCTGCATGTAGTGAATGGGAAAAATGGCATAGATAAATGGACCGCTCAACCGCCACGCCCGGAGGGAACGGAACGGTGGGAGCACCTTGCCATTGCGAATTTCCGTGGAGAGGGTGACTGTGACCTGTTTATTCAGACAACGAACCGCGACGGTTACCGCGTGGGGCATCACATTGCAGCGTACAGCCTGGAAGATCTTTGTAACCATCGGTACACCCCGCTCTGGCAACGCGCCGATTTCACAACCTGCGCGCATAACGGCGCGCGCCTTGCTGATCTCGATGGTGACGGACGGGATGAGGTGCTCGGCGGCCAGATAGTCAGCGCAACAGGGGAGTTTCTGTGTAATATCCCGTTGCGCGGCCATATTGATTCGATCTTTGCCTACGATGTTCGCCCGGATGTTCCCGGACTGGAGGTAGTCGCGCTGGAGGAGGGCGGCAGGGACGGCGATCAACCCGGAAACCGCGTCTATTTATATACGCGCGACCGGGTTCTCTGGGAAACGAATTACCAGGAATGGGAACCACAGAACGCGGTAGTCGGAGAATTCGATCCCGACACGCCGGGGCTTGAAATCTGGTGCAGGAGTCGGTTTAACGAACATCAGAGGCCATTTATATTCGACGCCAATGGACGCCTGATTGCTCATTACGAACTGGATCATGTTGCCCCATCGGATTGGACAAAGGCCGGGGTGGAAGTGATCCACACCATCGACTGGACCGGCGAAACGAAGCAACTGGCCGCAGGGAAGGAACGCCACACAGAAGGCGATGTTGCCATATTCGATCCGATGACAGGGAAATTTATCGCGCGGTTTAAAGAAAAAGCAGCGCGGCTTTACGTGGCCGATGTAGCCGGCGACTGGCGCGAGGAACTGGTTGTCCTGAATGGAAACACGTTACGGATCTACCGGAACGAGGCGGCCAATCCGAATCCGGACCGGCCCCGGCTCTGGAAACAGCAACACTACTCGCGCAGCAAACGCACACACAATTACTACAGCCCATGAGGGACGGATGTATAGAGGAATATATTGCGCGTGACTTGATTGACAGAGCGGGGTAGGAGTGGGAGAATAATCTCGCACAAAGGGGTTATTCTATTCATATAAACCTCGGAATGATGAAAGGAGACGCACATGGGCTGGGGACGATATCTGTTATTGGGCAGTCTGGGACAGCAACTCGATCTCTCGGATCACGAGAACGAAATTGCGAA
>JAKPYU010000499.1 GCA_029568995.1 Candidatus Omnitrophota bacterium
CCAGCCGCACCAGCGTCGTCAACGCAAGCGCCTGACGGGGAGTAAAGAGATCGGCAAATCGCTCCATGCCGTAGTTTCGTTGGGAAAATGCGCGGCCAGCACCACTGCCCCCGCCTCTGGGAGTCAGTTCATCGGGCACCAGGCTCAATGGCCCTGTATGCTTTTTCTCTCGTTCGCGTAATTTCTTTTCTGCTGCGCGGACTGCCTGAAGATCGTTTTGATTGGGGAGGCGATAGAAACGGCCCTTCTCATCCTTTCTCGTGGTGACGACTGCGAAAAGCCGGGCATCCGCCGCACCACCGTGCCGAGGTTTCAACTGCGCGCGAACCGAGGTAACCGGCGTGGTATAGCCGCAAACCGGGCAGGTTGCGGCCCCCCGCTGTACCGTGCCTTCCCGGACCTGTTTCGCCTTCGCGTTTTCAATGATTTCAAAATCGACTCGTTTCTTGTTGGCATCCGGGATCATTCGCAGCGCCATCGAGCGATTCGCCTTTTTTGCCAGCCACAAAAACCGCATCAACGGCACTTCCGCCCCGCACCCCGGCCCCTCGCATTGGATGGTCCTTGCCCAGAGGTAAGCGATGGGTGTCGCACCATCCGGGTCCTTCGGATAGAAGCGTCCCAATTCTTTTTCCGCTTCTTTCCGAATCCATTCTCCCCATTTACGAACTTCATCGGCGAGTCGTTGGCCATACTTGGGGATATATTCCAGCACCACCTTGTTCAGCAGCACGGCCACGGGGTTGAGATCGCTTGCGAAGGCATCCGCGCCCACTCGCAGCGCCTCCAGGGGAATGGACCCGCCCCCGGCGAATGGATCGACCACCAGCGGTCGGGTCCCCGGCTCGCCGCCGAGCGCCTCATACGCCGCCTGGGTCAGGTTCCGCGCGGTCTCCAGAAAATGCGTCTCGGTAGAGGCCTCCCATGCCGCAAAATCCGCAATGAAATCCAGCAGCGTATGACGAAGCATATTGAGGTGTTCGGGGATATCCGGTGAAAGGGAGAGTTCTTTCTTCGCGATGGCAACCCAGCGTCCCCAGGAGATCTCGGAGCAAAGTCCCGCCACGGATTCGTTCTCCATGGCGGAGTGGGCGAACTCGGTAATGATTTGTGCGGCCTTCTCTCGAAACACAGACGGGCAATATTCATCCGCCGGGTCCGGCCAGAGTGCTGCGCAGATCACCGCCCGGCACGCCGCGAGCGGTCGCCGCGCCCACCAGATATGAAGCGTGGAGATATGCCCATGCCGAATGCTCTTCTCTCGCCGCGCATGAGCCGAAATCCGCTTGATCGGCAGGTCCACTTCAATGAGACGCTTGGGGTATTCTCTCACCGTTCCTCTTTCCTTCCCCTTCGTGCCTTTGTGCCTTTGTGGTTCAAGAAGAATAACCACTAAGACACGAAGACACCAAGATTCTGTCGTTCTTCTTCGTGCCTTTGTGCCTTCGTGGTTCATCTCTTTTCTTCATTTCTTCGTGCCTTTGTGTCTTTGTGGTTCACCTCTTCTCGCTTCACAGCACAACCCTTCGAATCCCCTCCTTGATCACCGGCACGTTGAAGTTGATCAGCAATCCCAGCCGATGGCCCGTCAGTTTCAGATACGTTAGCAGTTGCGCCGTATAAAGCGGGATCATTGCCTCCACCGCTTTCAATTCCACCACCAGGCAATTATCGACAAGCACATCCAGCCGTAACGCCGCATCCAGCCGAATCCCGTCATACACCACCGGCACCGAAACCTGGTTCATGAATTGCACACCCTGTTTCCGGATCTCGTGGCACAGGCATACTTCATAGACGCTCTCCAGCAACCCCGGCCCGAGCTCGGAATGGACCTGATAGGCAGCCTCCACGACAAGCCTGGCGGCATTCTCAGCCCGCTCCGGTATGGGCGCGTACGGTTTCATATTCCCGATCCTGATTGCGAAGATGATTAACCACTAAGACACGAAGACACAAAAAGATCGCTCCGTTTCTTCGTGTCTTTGTGCCTTTGTGGTTGAAGAAAATAACCACCAAGACACGAAGACACTAAGATTCTGTCATTCTTCTTCGTGCCTTTGTGCCTTGGTGGTTCATTCTTATCCGTCCTTGACCTCTATTCCCCCACCAATCGTTTCGCTTCAGCCGCCAAAGACGCATGAACCCAGAAACCGACACGAGGCAACTCATCAAGGACTGGACCGATCTGATCAACCACGCCATGCCGCTTTGCCAGAATCAGAAGCCCCAGGGTCCCGCAAAGAGGGATACCCAGCGAGACGGCACATTTTCTGGCCGCATAATCATCCAGGATCGCCCCACATTCCTTGTGTTCGTAAGACCACGTGAGCACCTCGGACTCCCCACGGCCCAAGTCCCAACCTGCAATAGCGGGACTGACGGCAGAGACATTCACTATCCGAGAGCTGCCAAGGCTGTCAATCCACGAGGCCGCCGGGTTGCCCATCGGCCCCGCGTTGATCTCGGCCATAACACCAGAGGGAATGAGGAACTGAGGGAGTATCGCATCCAACCGTTCCAAGAGCCCCAATCGAGACAACACGATAATGGGCGAGGAATTCACCACCCACTCAATCATGTTCCAGTTCCCTCCCAAGTTCCTCCGGAGCCAATTGGAAGGGCGATACCTGAAAACGATGGAGCGTATCGAGGAACTCCTCGCGGCTCATTTCGGTGAGTTCCGCCGCCTTCGATTGCGACAATCTCCCTATCTCATACCATTTCACCGCCGCCGCGATCCGCATTTCCCGGAGAAAATGGGCGGAGTCATCCCGAAAAAGGGAGAAAGCACTTTCCGGTATTTCGAGCGTGAGTCTGACGGACATCCTCGGATTCTCCTTTCTTCACAAAGACGCAATACAATTATGCATCCGCAGCTGGCTCTTGCGCCAGTATTTCCTTCGCCCCCACGTGGTAATGCTCAATCTTCACCAGCGGTTTCCAGCCCAGACGAATCGGGTCCTGGATCAGGTGAATCTCCGGCGTTGCCGCGCAGTGGAACACCACGTAAAGCCAGTAATCCTTCTTCAGCCGTTCCGCAGTCTTGTATTCATTGGTCGTCAGCGCCACTTCGCCCACTGCCGCACGCCCTTTTACCTCAATGAACCGAACTTCGATAGCGGTCTGGGGATCTTCTGGATGCGGCTTGCGTGAGATCAGATCGAATCCACGGTTCTGGTCCTCCACACTTTCAACCTGCCAGCCCCGTGCTTCCTCGTAAGCAGTAACCGCCTGAACCGCGATCCGTTCCACCTCTTCATCTTGAAGCATGGAAGAAATCTCCGGCGATGTTCTCTCAGGATGGGGCAGCACCCACGCCCGCCCGACATGCTGGATCTCGCCGATTGTGCATTGCCGTTCCTGTTCGAGTTCTTCCCTTCTTCGCTCCAGCCGCGCATTCAGTTCATACAGTCGGTCTTCCACCTGCTTGATATTCGCCGCCAGGATCGGGGAAGCATCCCCCCGTTCCTGTTGGCCCACGAATTCGATCATTCTCAGGTTCTGACGGTGGATCAGCTCTTTGAGACTGATTTCGATATGTTCCGAAATCGTGCGGGTCTCACGCTCCCGTCCCGCCGCAATCTCCGCCAGGAACGATCTCAGCGACTCGTCAATCAGAAATCGTTCTGCGTCGCTCCTGTCGGGCAGATGGTCCATGTCCGGCACCGATGTTCCTTTCGGTGCAGGAACCAGGTCCAAAAACGCGGTAGGCTGCCGAATCTGCATTGTCCCGTCCGGGCCGGTTCGCACAACGAATAGACGACGATGCAGATAGTTCCCTCGTCCGTCTTTGACACACGCCGCAAACACATCCAGTCGATGAGGTTCCTGATGATGAAGATCGTAGAAGACGCTTCCCCGCTGTAAATCGTCGCGCACACTCTCCAAAACATCCTCACGCACCGCCTCAAAAAGCGGATGACCCGGCGTCACCCATTCACACGTTGGATTCTTGACAAGGAGTGTCTTATCGAAAACGATCTGGCGATATTCACGCCCCAGCTTCCCGAATCGCGGTTCCAGGCGCTCTCCAATCGGCCACAGCGTCCGGGGCACACGCCCGATCCGATAGACGTGAGATTCTTTCCCGGTTTCCTTGGGATGAATCCCGACCAGGGGGGCCGCTTCGGAAAAGAAGTCTTCCACCACTTCGGGAACCAAGCGCCTCTCACGGGCCTCGGCAGACTTGCCGATCAGTGCGGAAAGATTCAGTTCGCGCTTGGCCAGTCCTTCCAAGGTCGAGTCTGTGATCCGTCGAAATCGGTCGGTATCGACTTCCTCGACAATGCGGTTCTTGATGGCATCCTCTGTCAGGTTCTGCGCATACATATCCCGGATCATGCGCTCCAGATGATTCGCCGGGAACACGTCGCCAAGCACATTGAAGACTTTCCCCGTCCTCTCCGGATCAAGATCGTCCTCGATCCGCTCAATCCGCTCGAACAGCTTGTGAAGCACACGTCCCTCGCGAGTGTTCGTGGCGACAAAATTCAGAATCAGGCAGTTCTTTTCCTGACCGTACCGGTGAATGCGCCCCATCCGCTGTTCGAGGCGGATCGGATTCCACGGGATATCGTAGTTGATCATGAACCAGCAGAATTGCAGGTTGATTCCTTCACCCGCCGCTTCCGTGGCGACCATCACCTGGCAGTCATCCCGAAACTCCCGCTCCGCGTATAACCGGCTGTCGGGAGTATCCCGGTCCCCGATCTTCATACCGCCGTGGATCTGCGTCACGGAAAGATCCCACTCCCGAAGTTTGCGAACCAGATAATCGAGAGTCTCCTTGTTCTCCGTGAAGATCAGCAACTTCATGTCACGGTCTTGAAAGACTCCCCGGTCTGTAATCACCTGCCTCAGTCTCACCAACTTGGATTCGATTTCACGCTCCTCCAGCAAGAGAGCCTGTCGGATCAGCTTCTCCAATTGCAGGATCTCCTCGCGAAGCGCGGCAGGATCGATGGAGGCAACCACTTCCTCCAGTTTTTGCAGGATCTTCTCTCTCTCCTCATCCGGCAAATCGTCAAAATCGTCCGGGATTTTCTTTTCGATCTGTTCCTGCCGGTATTTCTCAGGATCTTCCAGGATCTTCTGTCGTTTGTCGCGCATCCGTTCCAGGCTGCGCCGAACAGCGAAAATGCTGGATGCAAAGCGACGCTGCAACATCGCCATAGTGAATCCCAAGGCACGACCCCGTGCCGAATCTTCCGCTGCCGCCTTGATAGACTGGTCTTCCACATACCGAGTTAAGGCGTCGTAGAAATCCCACTCGTCCGCGTCGATCTGAAACTCCACGGTTTGAACGCGGCGATTGGTGAAGAGTTTCTTGACCGAACCGGTCTCCGGGTCCGGGAAAGAAACCAGCGCCTCTTTCACACGGCGAAGGTAAAACGGCGCGCTGTTTCGTCGCATCGCCTCTTCGAGGCTCTTCACATCGCCGTATACATCGCGATCAAGAAGTTCCAGAAACAGGCAGAAATTCTTCGGATCGCCCTTATGTGGGGTCGCCGTCATCAGCAGATAATGGTCGGTTCGAGAGGAAAGTGCTTCCCCCAACCGATAGGCAAGGGTTTTCTTGTCGGGGCTGGAAGCGCTCATCTTGTGGGCCTCATCCACGATGATCAGGTCCCACTGGCTGCGCATCAGGCTTTCGTTTGCGTCTTCAATTCGGGAGACCCACGAAACGGAGGTGATAGCCTGATTCTTCTCTTGCCATGGATTGGAGCCATAGTTCGCTCGGAGAATTTCTCCCCGCACAATATCGAACGATTCCCGAAACTTATCCTTGAGTTCACGCTGCCACTGAAAGGAGAGGTTGGCGGGGGTGATAATGAGTGTCCTCTTCACAAGCCCTCGAATCTTGAGTTCCTTCAGGAGCAACCCCGCCATGATCGTCTTGCCCGCGCCCGGATCATCCGCCAGAAGGAACCGAATCCTGGGAAGGGAAATGAAATAGTCGTAGACCGCTTCGAGCTGATGGGGAAGCGGGTCCACCCGTGCGATGGAAAGGGAAAAATACGGGTCGTATTCGTACGCCAGACCAAGCCTCAGTGATTCGATTCCAAGGCGAAATCTGCCCGGATCGCCGTCAAACGGCTCTTTCTCCGGGGATACGTTCAGTTGGGCAAGCTGAATGGTGTTGAGGACGGGTTCATGCACAAAGCCCGTGTTGAGTCCCTTTCCGATGAGTTTAACCGAATCCCCCATCGGAACCGTCACAATCACCTGAACCGGCTCGGGAAAGATCGGGCCTCGGACAATCACTCCTGATTTCAACTGATCGAGCTGCATTTCAGCACCCCCGATTCGCATGGAGTCAACAAAACGGAAAAGCGTCCTTGCGGTAACAAGGAACAAGACATCCTACCATCTCGCATCAAAACACACAAGTGCCACAAATTCAAACCCTTGTGTTGTCTATTGCGTCAATCAAAAATCATCCTGCAGCGGCAAAAAAGAGCTTGCGGGATCGATAAGACCATTATACAATTAGAATATCTGGAGTGACTTCTTTCGTCTCGCCGGTGGAAGGTTGATTTGAATCCTCTTATCACCTGCCGGACTAAGAATCTATGGATTCTTGGTTTGGAGAAACGAGGCAGTTGGCAAAATGGCCTTGCTTGGAAGGAGGAAATCCCTCATGAACAACAAAGCCCTGATTGGGGTAGCAGCCGCCGCAGTTGTGGTTGTTGCCGTATTGATAGTGCAACCATGGACTTCATCTTCAAACACAATCACATTTGGAGCCACATTTCCCCTCACCGGCGAGGTCGCCTCCTACGGTCAGAAAGCAAAACGCGGAATCGAATTGGCCGTCACAGACCAAAACGCCAAGGGAGGACTGCTGGGAAAGCAGATCTCGGTGGACTTCCAGGATGATCGAAACGATAAAAAAGAGGCTGTTTCGATCATGACGAAATTCGCGACCATCGATAAGGTGCCCGTCGTGTTCGGGTCCGCCGGAAGTGGCGTTAGTCTGGCAATTGCTCCTCTGGCGAACAGGTACAAGGTTGTACTGATCTCGCCTATTTCCTCATCATCTCAGCTTTCAACAGAGGGAGGCGATTTTTTCTTTAGAACCGTTCCTGCGGATGACTTGCAGGCAGAGGTCCTGTCAAAGTGGGTATTTGATTCCGGGGCTAGGAGAGTCGCTGTGATCTATACGAACAACTCCTGGGGCAAGCCGCTCGCAGAAGGATTCCAAACGAGATTTGAAGCCTTGGGGGGGCAGGTAATCAACTCAGAAGGTGTCCAGGAAAACACGGCAGATTTCCGTACAATCATTGCCAAACTCAAAGGAATGGAAAACCTCGAATCTGTTGTCTCTCCCACATATCCAAAGGAAGGTGGCGTGTTCGTTCGGCAATCCAAGGAACTCGAACTCAGTGTTCCCATGTTCGGGGGCGACAACTGGGGTTCACCGGAATTTCGTAATATCGCCGGGGACGCGGCGGAAGGTGTCTTCTACACAGCGCCATCTGAGAGCACCAGCCCCACTTTCAACGCATTTGCCGAGCAGTACAAAGCCAAATATGGCGAGGAACCCGATGTGTTCGGAGCCTATGCCTACGATGCTGCCACGGCGATTTTCCGAGCGGTAGAAGCCTCTGGTACCACAGATCCTGAGAAAGTCCGCGAAGCGCTCTTGAAAGTATCGTTCCTCGGTGTTTCGGGCGAAATTGCGTTCCGCGCCAACGGGGATCTCGAATCCGAAGCATTTGCGAAGAAGACCATCAACAACGGCCAAGCCATTGATATCAAGTAGGGAGATACAGAATGCCTATAAAGATGCAGTCTGCCGACCAGGGCCTTGAAAACAATCGGTTTCACGAATCTGAATCGGCAAATGAGGACGCGATTCTTGAATTCAAGAAACGAATGCTCGAATGGCCGAATCCTGTGGAATATGTGAACAACATGTACGGCTGTCATCCGAGCGATGATGACAACGAGTACTTTAAGGTGATATTCTCGAAATGAGTCGCGGTGAAGATCTGATACCTCTCTTCGATAGTTGGAGGATGCGCATAGAGAACCTTATGAGGGAGCATCCACTTCAAATCATTAGCTGGGAAGCGACTCGTCGATGTAACCTCCATTGCCTTCATTGCGGAACACCCTCAGAAGAGGTTGATCTTGCAGAAGAACTCACCACGGAAGAAATCATTGGAGCCTTTGACCAGATTGCTCGCGAATTTGATATGAGCAAATTTCGGCATATCAACATCACGGGAGGTGAACCCTTCGTTCGTAGCGATCTCCTCCCCGTTCTCCGCTCCATGTCGAGATGGCCTTTCTATCGAAACATCGACATCCAAACAAATGGTGTCTTTATCTCCAACAATCCCGACGTTCTCGGTGAATTGAGAGACGTTGGAGTCACGGGCTTGGGAATCAGCATCGACGGTTTTGAATCAACGCACGATGCACTGCGGGGGAGGCCGGGAACCTGGACTAAAGCCGTCAATGCCTCACGTCTCGCAGTCAAAGCCGGATACGTGGTCACCGTATCCTTTGTCGCTCACTCTGGAAACATCCACGAGCTATCAGAATTCTATCGCTTCGTCACGGATGAGATTCAGCCAAGGGTCTTCCGCGTGGTGTTCGTTGATGACCAGGGACGTGCACAGGGCAATGCCGAATTCCTATTAACACCCGCGCAGGTCCGCGACGTGATCGAGTTTCTCAAAAGCGAGTACGAACGGACTTGCCCCACTTATTCGAATCCATCCGCAACCATGGTGGAACTCGGATGTAGCGGCTGGCTGGGCACAGAACTTGAGGGGCGGGTTCGGCCATTCATTTTCCACTGCATCGCTGGATTGAACAATCTCGGTATCCTTTACGACGGTAAACTTGCTTCATGCAATAATATCTCACGTGAATTTATTCAAGGAGATCTTCGGCATGATAATATCAAGGATATCTGGCAGAATCATTATCGACTCTTCCGTGAGGCGCACTGGCGGAATACAGGACCATGTCGGGGTTGCGAAGATTGGCCTTATTGCCATGGAGGACCGATGCACATCCGCACGCACATGGGATCACCCCAGTGTCTTATTCCGGTAGTTGAGCAGATGATATCGCCCGAGCGAACCACAATATGACCATGCATGGCCGCACAGATTCTGCTATCCCATACTCATTCCAAACATATGAGTACGCCCATTATATGGTAGAGAATATTCAACAAGTTGCCCGGACCATTGGATCTGAGGAAGGAATAGCTTTCGATAATCTACGGGCCACTCTGCTCACTTACGATCCTCTTCTACAGGCATCATTTCACATCACCCCCATCAAAAGCGGCTCTGTGCCTCTCCCCGGAACCGATTCCGAGTTCTTCCAGATCATAATCAATACGCTTTTCAGCGATATATTGCCCTGGACTGGCGGCGAACGCTCAATCTTAACTCCCGATGAAATCCGTACGCTTTATCTTTTTTCCCTTTCTTTGCCACACGTGATTGACTCACTAGAGTATCTGACGGATGCGACAACGGTGGCTGATCTCCTCGGATTCGCCAGACCGCTCTCATTGTCAGACAGATCCCGTCTCTTCCTTGTACTTCTTGAGAGTTTTGCAAAGCCAAACCCGGAACTCATTCGTACGCTCTCCAAACGACCATCAGATCTCATGGCCGTTGTGTACACGCTTCTTTCAGCCATTCCACAATTTGATGATCTTTCCAATGCCAAACTCAACAGAGGTCCCGATCACCCACGCCGAATTTCAAATGAAGAAAAGCTCCGCGCCCTCAAGAGTCAAGCCCACGAATTTAAAACGCTATCCGATCCTCCATTTCGGTCCCGTCTTTTCCTCGTCCTAAGCCTCATTGAAAGCCTGCGTTGGGAAAACGGATCTTGGTTCTATATCATTCCCAACCTTTACAAATACTTTCCTTCTGGAACATACAAACACACAATTGGTCTCAACCTACTCTGCCTGTATTTGAGCGGACCAGACATTTGCCGATTTCTTGAAACAGACGTAGTTGTTGGCTCCAGAACCAAGAGATCGCAGAAGGCCCATAAGACATTTTGCAGGAAACTCCTGGATCTTACTGCTCAATGGAGCGATTTCATTACTGAGTTAAAACAGCAGGAATGTTTACAACAGAACATGCTCTATAGCGAAGTACGCGAAGATATTGGACTCGCCTTGTGCCGATCATTGTTATCACACTTTGAACCGAAAGCACTTCATCTTTGGCGTCGTGAAAACGACTCATATCTACACTTTATGTGGACCCGCCAAGAAGGTCGGACATACGATCATACAGGCTCGCAAGAACTCGCAGCTCACTCATTGCTTCTTTCTCCCTGGGGGCGATACGCCTTACGACAGGAAGTGTTATCACACATGGATTCTGAAATTGACCAGATATTTTCTTATGATGGCGTGCGTATCACACGTAGTGAAATCCGCTTCCCTCTTCCGATTTCATCGCCAACGAACGATGCGGTCCTTATTCGGTTTCCGGAAGATATTAATCCTAATATACTGCCCGCCTTTCAGCTTCGCAGCTTTGTCCTTCGATTTAGTAAACTGTTGTCACATATGCGGGTCGATGATCGCTTAGGTGACTGGTATTGCAAGGCATTTGGTTCGTTGTACCATAAATTTGATGTCATTAGGCAAAGTAAGGAAAGCTATTCATCCTTAAGAGAGCATGAAATTCCATTCTTAGCTCAGATCATCACCGAGGTTCCCAATGCACAAAATTCTGCTGATCGGCTTCTAGTTGATCTTGGCATCGGCTATGGCCGTGTTGAGTCCAGACTATTTCCCCACATTCCAATGGAGTGGAGAATACTCGGGGTCGATTTGTCGCAAATTCTTCTAAATGAAGCGAAGAATTCGATTTCTTCGGAGTACCTGGATCGGCTCACTTTGGAAAGGGCGGACCTGAGAAACCTCAATATTGCTTCTTACCGAGGCACATGCGATGTCGTTCTTCTCTTGTTCAGCACTTTCGGCTGCTTTCCCTCTTCCGATGAGAACGAGAAGCTATTTCGAGACGCATATGAGTTGCTAAAACCTGGAGGGATCATGGTGATTGAGCAATATAATCCTGCCCTTGAGAAACCGTGGCCAAGGGACCTGCGTTTTTCTGAGTCACAGATCCACACCACGTCATTGGTCAACACTGATACGGAATGGCATGAGCTGGAGGATGCTTCCGGACTAAAACTCGTGATAACCCGGCAAATTGAAAAACACGATGCACATACACATTACTTTGGTCATTACTTCTACTTTATTCTCACAGATGGTGATGCTCGCATGGTGCAGTGTGACGCTTACAATTTGCATCTATATCATCGCGCATGGTTCACGGAACAAGCGGGGAAATTATGCCCTTCCCCCGCCAATTTCTCGACTTTTGGCGATTTTTCAAGGAGAGAATATAATGAGATTCAATCGCCTTTACTGATCGTTCAACTTCAAAAGGATCTGTCCGGGATCAAATCTGACAGGATTGTAACAGATGATATGAAAGAGAGAGCCATCACATATCTGAAGAACGCCAGTTCTCTCATTGCGAACGCGATTGAGGCCCGGAATAATCTCGGTAAGAGCAGTTATCCGTTTCTTTGTAGGCCTCCGATTGCGAATTTATTGAATTCCTTATCTGCTAAGAGAGATCTTCTTCATGAAGATGACCCTAACAACGTTTCGCGAGTCGTTTCCGTATCGAAGCAACGTTTTGATGAAATGGATCTTGCTGCTAGACGGGGTGGAGCAAAAAATTGGAAAAAGGACGCGCTGCTGGAGCGTGTTTTATCGGCACTCAGCGAAATGTTGGACAAATGAGGATGGAGGATCAGAGAATGCGTTCCAATGAGAGAGGTTTCGGATTCCTGGATGAGGTCTGGCTGAGCATTGTGACGTCCGTTGTGACAGCCTTACTTGTCAATATCTTGACAGGTTTCACATTCGGTACGCTACCTATCGTCCAGGTCATAGTGATTTCCGTCACTTGCATCATGATAGGTCTGCATGCTGGGAAGAGATCCGAAACGTTAGCGGCTATCGATAAGCGTATTGAAATTGAGGGGCTGTCGCGAGAGGACAACGCTGGCAAGATATCTGCTGTTGTGAGAGAAGAATGGGAGCATCGCGGGACTTTTCTGAAATTTACTCTGGGAGTCACTTTCATACTCATAGCAGCCTCGGTCATACTTCTATTCTATCAGGGATTCACGAACCGGAGGCGAATGGAATCAGAGATTCTGTTCCGTCGTGAGATGATAGAGCAGATTGCGGAGATAAGAGCAGCAATGGCCATGAGTGAGAATGTCATAAAGAATCAGGATTTGGAGCAAGTGGGTTCATGTCTCAGAGGGATAAGTGAATGACTCAGGTCCTCTCCAACATGCTGTATTCGGCGTGCACAATTTGTCTCGTTGGGATAAGCTTTTCGTTCATTTTTTCCGCAGCCAAGTTTTTCCACTTTGCCCATGCTGGGCTCATTGCATCTGGTGCGTATGCCTATTTAGTGTTTTCTCAGTGGTGCTCTCTTCCAGTGTATGTTTCTGTCCCGCTTGCACTTGCGGCAAGCGCTGGGCTTGGGTTGTCTCTGGATCTAGCCATATATCGCCCGATGCGAAATTGTGGTGCATCTCCTTTGATTCTACTTCTGGCCTCTCTCGGTTTGTATATCCTTCTCCAAAATGGGATTTCAATGGTATTTGGCGATGATACTAAGGTCATCTCCAATTCTGACGTAACGCCCGCATTCCTCATTTTTGGTGCAAGAGTCACTGGCGTTCAATTGACAGTGATGGCTGTTGCCATTGCTGTGCTATTTATCAAGGTCTTTTTTTTGGATAGAACAAAGAACGGTTTAGCCTTGAGGGCTGTCGCAGACAGCCCCGAACTTGCGAGGTTATCTGGAATTAATTTTGACAAAACCATGGGGATTGCGTTTTGCCTGGGATCATTTCTGGCAAGCACAATCGGACTCCTCCAAGCCTTCGACGTAGGCATGACGCCCACAATGGGTTTGCCCACGTTGTTGCTTGGTGTCGTGGCCGTTGTAATCGGTGGAGATGGCAAGATACTCGGCGTGGCGGTTGCCTCATTGTTCCTTGCTTTTGTGCAACATGTGGCGGGGTGGCAGTTCGGAGCGCAATGGCAGGAGACAACTGCTTTCCTGTTACTGCTGGCCTTTCTGCTATGCCGCCCCCAGGGAGTGTTTGGCAAGAGACTGGCAAAGACATCTGTATAACAATGGAAAGGAGAATAAGATGGACGCGAGGTATGACGAGTATAGTAGAGCTGTTGCTGAAACAAAGGTATTTTATGACAAATTCGCTCTGTACTACGATGAATTTGTGCCGCCGAAGGAGAGTCGCACTGATCGAGTCGATAGTCTCGTCGCTTACATAAAGAAGAAGACGAGTTGTTCGAATGAAAGGCTTCGCTTACTTGAACTTGGTTGCGGCACAGGTTCATACACTATACCGTTGGTGCAAAGTGGCCATGACGTAATTGGTGTTGATATCAGCGATGGGATGCGCGAAATCGGGATTAAGAAAATGGAAGGACGATTCCCACCCGATTTTGAGTACATAACGTCAGATTGGTTATCTGCACTTCAAAAATGGAGGAATGAGTTTGATTGTATTCTTTGTATCGGGAATTCCTTGAGTCACAATCCGCCTTCCATTCTGCCCACATTGTTCTCGGACATATTCAATGCTTTAAAGCCCGGAGGACTATTGATACTGAATGGTCGCCGTATCGAACGAGAACTGGATATGATCGATGGTGTGGACACAAGCCAAGGCGAGACCTGTCGCTCCGGCGGTCCTGCACGTGTTCAGGGAAAAGAACTACAGATTGTGCTAAGGTTTATGTTTATGACAAAAGTTGCCCATCTGCAGGAAGAGAAGACGGCAATCACATTCTATACTTACGATAATTACGAGAGGGATGGACGTCGCTTCGTATGTCATCGAATGCTTTTGGATGATTCGAGAACAGTCGAAAGCAACTCCATACCGTACGATAGCTGGGCGACGAAGACATATTTCATATTCGAAGATCAGTTGATCAGAGTTCTTGAGGGGGCGGGTTTTTCTGGAGTAAGAGAAGAGAGTCCAGATGAGAACCACTTTAGGATGGAAAAGAATTGGTACGTTGTCGCTGAGAAGCCGATTGCCTGAATAGTTTCGATGCCAATCAAGCGTATAGGGCAAGATGGAGTATTTGCTACACATACTGATCCTAATTGGGATTTACACAATCCTATCGGTATCGCTCAACCTGATCGCAGGCTACACGGGATTGATTTCCATTGCGCACGCGGCTTTTTACGGTGTGGGAGCGTACGTCGCTGCTCTCATGGCGCTTAAACTCAACAGTCCTTTCTTGACGAACATCGCTTCCGCCGTTGTTCTCTGCGGTCTGCTTGGCGCGTTGGTAGGCATACCATCGCTGCGTATTCGCGACGATTATTTTGTGATTGCCACTTTCGCCTTCCAGGTTATCACATTCAGTATCCTGAACAACTGGGTTTCCTTCACCGGTGGCCCCATGGGATTGCCGGGTATCCCACAACCGACAATCCTTGGGCTGAAAGTGTCATCGCACCTTGGCTTTCTCCTTCTTGTGGGCGTGTTATGCATACTGACGATGTGGATCACCAGTCGGATTGTTCGCTCACCCTTCGGTCGGGTCCTGAAGGCAATTCGAGAGGATGAAGTCTTCGCTCAGTCTGCCGGAAAAAATGTTGCGAGCTACAAGGTTCTCGTTTTTGTTATCGGTGCGGGAATGGCAGCCATGGCTGGAGTAATGTACGCATACTACATCAGCTTCATTGATCCAACCAGTTTCACTGTGATGGAATCGATCTTCATTATCTCCATCGTCATCGTTGGCGGCGCGGGCAGTATGTGGGGACCTGTTGCAGGAGCGATTCTGCTTGTCGTCCTGCCTGAATTCTTGCGGTTTATTGGCCTTCCGAGCTTCGTTGCCGCGAATCTCCGACAAATCATCTACGGAGGTTTACTGGTAGCGTTCATGATGTGGCGGCCTAAAGGATTGCTGGGCGAGTACGCCTTTCGTAGCGGGGAGACGCGGAAATGAGCGCCGACCTGCTGGAGGTACATAAGCTGGAGAAGAACTACGACGGTGTCAAAGCCCTCGCTGACTTCTCTTGCTCCGTACGGCATGGGGAAATTCTTGGACTCATCGGCCCGAACGGCGCGGGAAAGACGACATTCTTCAATGTCGCTAGTGGTTTCATCGCTCCGGATAGCGGGGGAATCGTCTTCAAAGGCACAAACATCACGCACCTTCCCCCTCATCGGATCGCAAACCTGGGAATCAGCCGGACATTCCAGAATCTCCGCCTTATCCGGCAGATAAGCGTCCTCGACAACGTCCTACTGTGTTTCCAGGATCAGCCAGGTGAAAAACTGCGAAACGTTTTCTTCAACTGGCGGCAAAGTCGAAGACAAGAGAGCGAGAACCGACAAGAAGCCTATGCTCTCCTTGAAGAGGCCGGTCTGCTGAATAAGGCCGGTGATCCGGCAGAGGAACTCTCGTATGGGCAGCAGAAACTCCTGAGCCTTGTATGCTGCCTTGCTGCAAAGTCTGATTTGCTTTTGCTTGACGAGCCTGTTGCTGGAATAGCTCCTGAGATGACCGAGCGAATCCTCGAAACCATTCGTGGACTACCTCCCAAAGGTAAGTCGGTGGTCTTGATTGAGCATAACCTCGACGCTGTGATGCAGATCTGTGACCGCGTCATATTCATGGATGCGGGAGCCAAGGTCAGCGAGGGTACCCCCGAGGAGGTCCGGAACGACCCTAAGGTCATCGAGGCATACATAGACTGAGGATCGGGATGCTGGAGATCAGGGAACTCGAAGCAGGATACGGCAAGAAACAGGTGCTTTTCGGCTTGTCCATGGACGTCCATGAGGGCGAAATCGTTGCGCTTATCGGGCCGAATGGTGCGGGCAAGTCAACCGTGCTGAAAACCGTCTGCGGTCTGATCCCGGCGTGGAAAGGTGAGATCCGCTTTAAGGGTTCGCACATCAATGGTGCCAAACCGGCGCAAAACGTCGCTCGGGGTATTGCGTTCGCGCCCCAGGGAAGCCGGGTGTTTCATGATCTGACGGTCATGGAGAACCTTGAGATCGGTGGATTTCAACTACCCCACAAAGTAATGAGGGTTCGGATTGAGCATGTCCTGGAATCCTTTCCCGCACTTAAAGAACGGACACGACAAGATGCAGGCAGGCTCTCCGGCGGTGAACAACAGATGTTGGCCCTGGCCCGTGCCCTTATCCCGGAACCGAAGATCCTGATGCTCGATGAACCGTCCCTCGGCTTGTCACCCAATCTCGTTCGGAGTGTGTTCGAAAAAATCATTGAGATAAACCGTGAGAACGGGGTAAGCGTCCTTATCGTCGAGCAGAAGGTGCGCGAGGTCCTCGATATCTGCAACCGGGTTTACTCGTTGAAACTCGGAAAGGTAGTATTCGAAGGAGTCCCGGACACGCTGAAACAAGATAAGGCCAAACTGAAGCAACTTTTCCTTTGATTATTGGTGCATTCTTGTGCTCTGGCGGATCTTTTGTGCTCTTGATATGAACCCTCCACGCGAGACGGACTGCGATTCTGCCACCGTCAACGTCACCTCCAATCCCATCATGACAAGCCATCTGCCGGATGGAATTCGCCTTACGTTGCTCTCGATGGGATAACATTTTCATTATGCGAAAACAAATCACGATCAGGGGCTTGACAGACCGTCAGTGTCTGGCGGAAGATGTCCCTGTTGATTATTGATATTCTCTGGGACCGCTTTCTCAGAGGGATTCTTTCCTGCCTCTCCGTCCCTGTACGCACGTCGTTCGTATCGACGCAAATCATGTTCCCCAAACCACTCTTGCGGATGAGTTCGGTTTGCAGGAAATCGATTATATCGGAATCCGAAGTTGGGAGACCGAAGTCGAGTTTGAGCAAAACGAGTTGCCGGTTCTGTCTCGGTCTGTGAAGTCCGAAGAACGGAAAGGAAGAGCTGGGAGTCATGAAACGTATCCCTGCCTTAATCGCCGTTGTATTTGTGGCACTACCGTGCATGGCGCAAAGCCGCATTCTTTCCTTTGGAGGCACTCTCGCTGGGGAACCGGGAGATACCGTCCAGATCATCGTTCAACTCAACGATGGCACGGGGATAGGCGCTTTCCAGGGCGATGTCGTTTATGACACGGCTGTTTTGACTTACGTGAGTGGTCAGATGGGGACCGCTGTTCAAGGATTCGCACTAAAGAATCTATCCCTAAATCAGCCTGGTCGGATTCGCATTTTAGCCACGGGGCTGGGAATGGCCACTATGCCGGCCGGACAGGCGGAGATCGCAGTGATCACCTTCACGGTCAGTCAAAATGCAGTCGGTGGTTCAACGATGTTGACTGTGCAGGGACTTGCTGTTAAGGCTGAGGACGCAACAACGGGCGTCCCAACCGTGGCCGTGCCTGCCAGTTTCTTGGTTATTGGGGAACCAACCGCCACGCCGACGCGCACCCCCACGCGCACGCCGACCTTCACCCGCACGCCAACTCGCACTCCCACGCGTACGCCGACCTTCACCCGCACGCCAACAAGAACACCCTCGCGCACGGCGACCTTCACTCGCACCCCGACTCGCACTCCCACGCGGACACCGACCTTCACCCGCACGCCAACGAGGACTCCGACGCGCACCCCCTCTCGTACACCGACCGTGACCCGTACGCCGACGCGCACTCCCACACGCACCTCGGTCTCGACAGAGACCCCGACAGCAACACCTACGTTCATCTTCGATGGAACGGCGGAATTGTCCCTCGAGATCACGTCCCATCGCGACGGAGATTTTGTCGTTCCCCCGGCCATCAATATCGACGGACGTGTTTACAGTGCCGATATCGGTTTGGTTTGGACAAAATTGGATTTCGTTATCCTCTTGGATACATCGGGAAGTCTTGAATGGAATGACCCGCAGAATTATCGGAGCCAAGGGGCAGTGAGATTGATCGAATCGCTCCCTCTTTCAGCGGATGTTCAGATTGCCGTAGTTGATTTTGACGATTCGGGAAGAGTCGTCAGCGCCCTGTCGCCTGACAGACAAGCTGCGATCCAGGCAATCAACCGGCTCGATCAAACTGGGGGCACCAATCTGCCTAACGGTATCGATGTTGCCGCAGAGGAACTACGGACCAGGGGACGATCGGACGCAGCGCAGTTCATCGTTCTATTCACAGATGCCGAAGATATTCCAAGGAGCGTGCTTCAAGACGCGACGGAGGCTCGTGTTCCCATCCACACCTTATTTCTCGGAACGAATGCCGACGGGCGCCGATTGATGCAAGAGATCGCGACGACGACCGGAGGAACATTTCAGCACGTCGCCGATCCCTCTGCCTTGCAGGATATATTCGGCAAAATCGATGTGGCTCGACTCCTGGATCGTATCGATGTGATCAGCACGGCTGCGCCGGGAACAATATTCCCCGCAACCATTGCCGCGAGTTTCTTCTCCGCTTCAAGCATTCCCATCATCTCGACGGGAACCACGACGATCACCGCTATTGGATATACCATCGAGTCCCCGCCTCAGACAATAACGGACTCGGTATGGGTTTACTCGGACGTTACTCCCCCTGAAATTAAAGACATCCGCGTCAATCCTTCCGAAATGCGATGTGAAATCTACTGGACCACGGACGAGCCGGCGACATCCCAGGTAGAATACGGCCCAACCGAGGCGTATGGTTCCACCACGCAGCTTCAGACGCAACGCACTCTGTCCCATCACGCTACCCTCACCAACCTGACACCCGGGGCCGTTTATCATTTCCGTGTACGTTCCAGGGATCAATACGGGAATGAGGCTGTCTCTGAAGATCATACCTTCACCGCGCTGGAAATCGCCGATCTTGTCGTGACCGATATCGCTGCCCCTTTGGAGGCATGGACAGATCGAGCCTTTGAAGTCACCTGGAGCGTGTCCAACTTCGGCGCACCACCGAGTTCTAACACCTGGGTCGATGAGATATTCCTATCTACCGATGATCAACGGGGAAATGACATATCGCTCGGTACTTTCGTCTATGACACCGGGCTGGATTTTGGCGAGACAATTCTTCGTACCCAATCCGTCAGCATCCCACGAGCCAGTGTGACAGACGGGGATTACTTCATCATCGTTGTGACCGATGTAAACGGTCAGATCCCCGAAGGTCCCGGCGAGAATAACAATGCCCTGGTCGACGACCAGACGATAGCAGTCCATCTGACCCCGCTCCCGGACGTTGTAGTCGAGGCAATAAATCCCCCTGCCGCCGTATGGTCCGGCCAGACGGTTACCGTCCGTTGGACGGTCAAGAACATCGGCACGGCCTCAACGGACGTGGCTTATTGGCAGGATCAGGTCTTCCTGTCGCTGGATCAGACACCCGACGGATCGGACGAATGGCGCACAACGGTACAAAATGCCAGCTACCTGGCCCCGGGAGAGAGCTATGTCTCATCGGCGGATCTCAAGGTGCCGATCGGCGTGTCGGGGACGTATTACATAATTGTTAAAACCGACGTCTCGAATAATCTCGGCGAGGAAAACGAAGGGAACAACATCACCTATGCGGCTATTCCGATCCAGCTCACTCCGCCTCCCGATCTCCGGGTAATGACTGCAAGTGCGCCCGAAAACGGATGGTCCGGCCAGCCGATTCCCGTTGGCTGGACAGTGGAAAACAGGGGAACCGGGCAGGTTCCTCCCGAGCAGTCCTCCTGGTCGGACTCGGTGTATCTCTCTTCGGATGAGAATTTCGATTCCCGTGAGGATAATCTCCTGAGCACATTCGGCCACACAGGTGCTCTTTCCATTGGAGAAGGATATACGCTCCAAAATCGAAACGTGAATCTGCCTCACGGCATTTCGGGCATGTTTTATGTATTCGTGGTGACGGATACATCCTCCCAGGTGTATGAACACGTCGGGGAAAATAACAATGCAACCTGCGATCCGGTGCCGGTCCAGGTGACCCTGACGCCGCCTCCCGACCTGATTGTTACATCGGTTGACGCGCCTGTTTCCGGTTCGGCGGGTTATGCCATGACCGTATCCTGGACGGTCACCAACCAGGGAGCAGGTGATACTGTTCCGGGGTGGTGGTCCGATTCAGTCTTTCTTTCCAGCGATGAAATCCTGGACACAACCAATGACACAAAGATCGGCACAACCAATCACAGCGGAACGCTGGCGGCGGGCCGGAGCTACACACAAAGCGCCAGTTTCACGCTGCCCAGCTGTCTCTTCGAGCCGTTTTATGTCTTTGTGGTTGCGGATGCTGATAGTGATGTGTTCGAGTACGACCCCGGCTATGACGCCGACGCCAACAATTCGAACCACGATCCAGTCCCGGTTCAGATTACCTCGACACCGCCGGATTTGCAGATTCTTTCGGTTCGCGTGCCGTCGAGTGGCGCGGGAGGGCAGGCGTTAGAAGTCTCCTGGGCGGTTGCCAATGGCGGTACGGGAGGCACACTGGCAACTTCATGGAACGACACGGTGTACCTCTGCTCCAACGCCACTTTCGACCCGGGCAGTGCTGTAAGCCTCGGCTCGTTTCCACATGCCGGCCCCCTCGGTGTTGGAGACGGCTACACACAGACTCAAAAGATCGCCCTTCCAATCCGAGTTCTCGGTTACTATTACATTTTCGTCGCCACAGACTCTGATGACCGTGTGGCCGAATGCGCCAATGAATACAACAATATCGCCCGCAGTCGCGACATGGTGGAGATCATCTCCAGTCCGCCGGATTTGCAGGTAACCACGATTGCTTCTCCCGTTGCCGCTGATTCCGGTCGTTTCATTTCGGTTTCCTGGACCGTCGCAAACTCCGGAACCGGCCTCACTCCATCGGGCCTGTGGAGAGACGCTGTGTACCTGTCCGCCGATGATATTCTCAACACGAGCGTGGACACCCTGCTCGGCACCGTAAATCACAACGGGATTCTTCAACCCGGTGGCGACTATGCGGTGACAACAGACTTGCGGATACCGTATAATGTATCCGGTCAGTATTACGTGCTCGTCCGCACCGACCTGGATGATGCAATCTTCGAAGGCTCCTATGAGAGCAACAATTACGCGCCATGCCCGACTGCCATTCAGATTACCCTCTCGCCGCCGCCCGATCTGCGAATCACAAATGTTGATGCTCCGTCTACCGGCTATGAGGGCCAGAGCATTTCGGTAACATGGACCGTGTCCAATGGTGGGAACGGAGAAACGTTCCAAGCCGCGTGGACGGACTGTGTTTATCTTTCCAGAGACCAGATTTTCGATGAGAGAGGCGACACCCAGATCGGATACCTGCGACATGAGGGGATTCTGGCAAGCCAGGCGAGCTACGTCCGGACTTCCCAATTCGATCTGCCGAGAGGCATCTCTGGACGATACTATGTGTTTCTGGGGACAGATCGCCACAATGATGTGTTCGAATTGAGCGACAGCAACAATGTCGGGTATGATCCTGCTTCCGTCGACGTCATAATTCCGCCTCCTGCGGACCTGATCGTCAGCTCGATCACCGTTCCGTCTCAAGGGACACCTGGCCAGGATGCCACCCTGCAGTGGACTGTCACAAATCAGGGTGTAAATCCGGCCCTCGGCTCCTGGACAGACTCCGTCTATCTTTCCGGTGACACAGCCTGGGACATCGAGGACGCCCTCGTGGGAAGGGTCCAACATTCCGGTCCGCTTTCCCCGTCCGCGTCCTATTCCGCGTCGATCACGACAAGACTCCCCGGCGTTGTTCCCGGCCAATACTATGTCATTGTTCGTGCGGATATCCGAAACAACGTTCGCGAAACCGACGAAGCCAATAATACCGCTGTCTCTACCGGCACAATCGCGACGGATGCCGTCGAATTGCAGCTCGGGGTCCCATATCAGTCGCAGATAAACACTGGAGAGGAACACTATTACAAAGTCAACGTCCCGGCAGGTGAAGATCTGCTCATCACCCTGGACTCCGCTTCCGATACCGGATTCAACGAAATGTACGTCCGCTACGGAGCCATGCCGGATCGGGGAAACTATGATTATTTGTATAATGCGCCCTTCATGCCGGATCAGGAGATCACGGTGCCGACGTGCGCAGAAGGCAATTATTACATACTTGTGAGAGGGCGCGATGTCCCTGATTCAGTAGCACTCTGTGTCATCGAAGCAAGAGTCCTTCAATTCTGTCTTCGAGAAGTGCTTCCCGCCGAGATTGGAAACAGTGGAACAAGTACGATAGAGATCCGTGGCGCGAGGTTTGAGGACAACATATGGGTACTGTTGTCACGAGATGGCGCTGATGAGATCAACGCAGAGAAAATCACAAGAATTGACAGCTCGCGTATTCGGGCGACGTTCAAGGTTGAAAACATAACAACGGGTCCATGGGATGTCACGGCCGTACGATCTGGCACTCAGAGCAGAACTCTGAAAGATGCTGTCCGTTTGGCACCCAGGAAAGAAGAGGTACGCGTCAGCATTCAAGGTGATGAATCGATTATAGTTGGGACTAGGAGGACCCAAACCATCGTCTATAAGAACGTCGGAAATGTTGATTTGTCTGACGTCCTGGTTTGGATCTTCTCAGAAGGGCCATCGCTTCAGATATGCAAAGTGGAAAATGAAGAAGGCTGTGAGATTTTCAACGTAGATTGGGATCTGCCGCCTAATGCTGCCGGCTTTTACATATCTGATTTACCTGTGGGAACCGAAAGAGTGTTGCGTGTGTCTACCTATGCTCCTCCCAATGAAGAGGGGACAATCCTCGGGGTTGTAGTGTGGGTAGGCGCAGGTTTAATAATTGATTATGTGGGAGATTTGGTCTGGAAGACCTACGAGTTATCTTGGAGGGGAGTAGATCAGGACTCTTCTGTCTGGCGGGAGTTTTTGTCTGTTTGTCAAGACGCATTCCATGAGGTGAATCGAGAGTGGGGAGAGTCGTTTATTGAGAAACCATTCTCATTGTTTCTAAGAGACAGGATTTCTGCACTTCTCGGTCCCTTTAACATCGCTTACACTGCAGCCGAGCTTCTTTACAAGTGGGCGGATCATACTTTTGAAGGCGCGCGTTTATACACCAACAGTACAAAGGGACGGGTCGATTATCTATTCGAGTATTATGAGAAAGGCGAACGTGTTGTTGTTGGGAGTTATGCCGAGAGAGATATTCGTCGAGTCGCCTCGCGTGACCCCAACGACAAACTCTCCCCCTCCGGCTACGGCCCGCAGGCGTTTATTGCGGCATCGCAGGTTATCCCGTACACAATCGACTTCGAGAATGTGTCAACCGCTTCGGCCCCGGCGCAGCGCATACAGATCACAGACCAGCTGGACGCGAATCTCGATCCGCGTACATTCCGTCTCGGCGAGATCTACTTCCGGGACTACACCGTTTCCGTTCCCGACAACAGGAGTTTCTATCGGGCAAGAATCCAGCTGGGTGAAGAGTTCGATAACCTCATGGCGGATATCAGCGCCGGGCTGGATATTCAGTCCGGGCAGGTGCGATGGACTCTTACCGCCATCGACCCAAATACCGGCGAGCAACCGGAAAATCCGCTGTCGGGACTGTTACCGCCAAACGACGCGAACCACGTCGGCGAGGGCCATGTTACATTCACAATTCTGCCGAGGGCCGGTTTGTCTACCGGGACTGTTATTTCCAATACGGCCACGATTGTTTTCGACAACAATGAATCCATTCTCACGAACACCGTGGCCAATATGCTCGATGCCGTGGGTCCATCCAGTTCCGTCGCGCCGTTGCCTTCTTCCATTAACGGCTTGACATTCCAGGTCTCCTGGTCCGGCCAGGACGAAACCGCAGGCTCAGGCGTCAGGGATTACGATATATACGTGTCCGACAATGACGCGCCATGGACACGCTGGCTAAACGCGGTGTCGTATACCTCTGCGGCATTCACAGGTCTGGCGGGCCACACCTATCGATTCTATAGCGTTGCGTTTGACAATACGGGCAACACGGAGCTGCCGCCCGACCAGCCGGATGCGACAACACGATGCGGACGCGATGTGACGCCACCAATTATCGTATGCCCCCCGGACATGATCGTCGGGGCCTACGGCGCGGCAGGCGCGATTGTCAATTATGTAACCCCCATCGTGACCGACGACAGCGATCCCACGCCGTCGCTCGTGTGCGATCCTCCTTCCGGCAGTTTCTTCCCCATGGGAACAACCGTTGTTCGGTGCACCGCAACCGATGCCAGTGGGAACGAGTCTGTCGCAACATTTCAGGTACTTGTTACGGAAACCCCGCCCACCCCGACATATACGCCCTCCCCGACATCGACACTCACACCGACTCCTACACCGAGTCGCACTCCGACCGGCGTACCGACAAACACGCCGACCCCCACACCCACTGTTACCCCAACGCAGACAGTAATCGGAACTCCGACACCTGTGCCTCTGCCGTACAATATCTCCGTCAGTATCACTGAATTGTCTGAGGGGCAAAATGAAGCATTATTAACTGTCACCTGGAGTTGCGACGGCGATCCATACCGATTTTGCATTTTCCTTTACCGGTATGAGGATGTGCAATTCAGACAGGATTGGATGACACACGGCACGTCTCGCATGGGCTCCTTGATCCTAACGACCTATGGCCGGTATTACGTTTCCATTAGCTGCGTGGACGTCAACGGGAACTTCTCTACTCCCGTACGATCAGGCAATGACACGATCTGGAGTGGGCATCCCGCCACACCGGTACCAACTGTGCCGCCGGATCAGATCCTCGTTTCTCAAGGCGATGGCGGTATGACGTTCAGCAAACGGATAGGATTGACCGATGGCGGGTGGAGAGTGGTTCCTTTCAGCTCGTTCTATGGTTTGCCGAAGATATATGCGGAACAGATCCTCAATACGTCTCGAGAGCGGTCGCTTAACACGGCCGTGGGAGATTTCAACGGCGACGGCGTGCAGGATATCGCGGTCGCTCTTGGTCCGGGCGGAATGGGGTCGGATCAGCCATCGATTCTCGTAGTGTGGGAGGTCCATTCCGACCGCAGCTCGACCAGGATGATCTCAAAAGGAGTCTATTCTCCCAACGCAACGAATTCGAAACTGCGCAATCCTCATGGTGCTCTAAACCTGGCCGCCGGGAATTTTGTGGGTGACCGGTTACCGATGATCGTGGCCGCACAAGGTCTCGGCGGCGAGCACCAAATTCGAATGCTGCAGTATATTGATAGGGGGGGAAGCAGAGTTCTCCAAGATGTCGGGACCTTCCGGGGCCTCCAACGGGAAGCTTTGTGGGGAAACTATTCGGGTGGAACAGCAGTGGCCGCGGGTGATGTTGACGGCGATGGTCTTGATGAGTTAGTCGTGGGTCAGATGAACGGCGCGGGTTCCGCGACGCTTTTCCAGGTCCTGAACCTGGAACGAAATGGGACGACGGGTCAGGTGGGGGTAGCGGATTGGACAGCTCCGGTTGAAGGAATGCTGTCGGAACATCAAGGCTTGGGAGGCGTGAATCTGGCTGTCGGGGATGTAAATGGAGATGGATGGAACGAGATCATTGTAGGAGCCGCTGGCAAGACGGAAACCGGACTGAAGAACTTCATCCGGGTGTTTGCAGCGGATGTGGACGAGAATGGCGCAATCACCAGTATCACGCCGATCACAAGGCCGGTACAGGTATTTGGTGCTGCGCAGAACCCGTCGGGCGCAATCGACATCGCCGCCGGAAACCTGGACTACGATTATGCAGATGAACTCCTCGTGGGGACCCAGGCGATTGTCAACTTGAATACAATCACGGGCGTTGTGACAGTTGAATACAGAGCACCCCGACCGTTGATTAAAGGCCTGAACTTCGATTTCACCTGGGATGGGAGTTTCCTCGGTACATCTCCGGTAGATCGGCTTTCACCAATGCAACCGTTTGAAGGTAATCTCATTCCGAGTTCAGGTGCGGTAAACGTTGAGTTCTACCCTGCGAATTAGACAAGATTCGGCAGTAATGATAGACGATGAGAATTTCAGTCGTATTGTCTTTGCTTCTTGTTCGAGGAATGACAGGAGGGAGGATCACTTCTCCCCAATCGGGGCATGAGCAACCGTTCGTGAGCAACTGGGCGGGGATGAGACAATCCGGCAAATGCAACGTTCCGTGACCCGGAATATATGTTGGCAAATCCTGTTGACAAGCGTTGCCTTCCTGTTCTATGTTACTGAATAATTGTCTTGAGATTCATTGCCGATCAGCGAGAGAGGATGAAATGATCATGCGGAGATTCCCGTTCCTTTCCACCGTTGTCCTTCCGGTTCTTGTATCGGTCTTGCAGCCGGTTACGCTGTCTGCGGAGCCGTTGCGCGGCGCTTCAGGTGAAATGATTCTGGGACTGGGGAGTCTGGGGCATACCGATTTGGTCTCTTCCGTGGCGTTTTCGCCGGATGGGACGAAGGTGTTGACGGGGAGTAGGGATAAGACGGCGAAGTTGTGGGATGCGGGGACGGGCGAACCGATTCGGACGTTTTCGGGGCATACCGATTATGTCGAGTCCGTGGCGTTTTCGCCGGATGGGACGAAGGTGTTGACGGGGAGTGGTGATAAGACGGCGAAGTTGTGGGATGCGGGAACGGGATTGGTGATTCGGACGTTTTCGGGGCATACCTCTTCTGTCACTTCCGTGGCGTTTTCGCCGGATGGGACGAAGGTGTTGACGAAGAGTTATCCCGACGCGAAGTTGTGGGATGCGGGGACGGGTCAAGAGATTCGGACGTTTTCGGGGCATACTTATGTTGTCCGTTCCGTGGCGTTTTCGCCAGATGGGACGAAGGTGTTGACGGGGAGTTATGCCTACGCGAAGTTGTGGGATGCGGGGACGGGTCAGGAGATCCGCACGTTTTCGGGGCATACCGATTGGGTCCGTTCCGTGGCGTTTTCGCCGGATGGGACGAAGGTGTTGACGGGGAGTGATGATAAGACGGCGAAGCTGTGGGATGCGGGGACAGGCGAAGTGATTCGGACGTTTTCGGGGCATACGGGTTCTGTCGGGTCCGTGGCGTTTTCTCCGGATGGGACGAAGGTGTTGACTGGCGGGAGTTATGATACGGCGAGATTGTGGGATGCGGGGACAGGCGGGGTGATTCGGACGTTTTCGGGGGATACGTCGGAGGTCTATTCCGTGGCGTTTTCTCCAGATGGGACGAAGGTGTTGACGGGGGGGAGTTATGATAAGACGGCGAAGTTGTGGGATGCAGGGACGGGGCAAGTGATTCGGACGTTTTCGGGGCATACCTCTTCTATCAATTCCGTGGCGTTTTCGCCGGATGGGACGAAGGTGTTGACGGGGGGTGATATTTATACGGCGATGTTGTGGGATGTGGGGACGGGTCAAGAGATTCGGACGTTTTCGGGGCATGCCTCTTCTGTCAATTCCGTGGCGTTTTCGCCGGATGGGACGAAGGTGTTGACGGGGGCGGGGTATGATACGAGAGCGAAGTTGTGGGATGCGGGGACGGGTCAAGAGATTCGGACGTTTTCGGGGCATTTTACTTATGTCTATTCCGTGGCGTTTTCGCCGGATGGGACGAAGGTGTTGACGGGGGGGTGGGATTCTAAGGCGAAATTGTCTGAGGCGGGGACCGGTCAAGAGATTCGGACGTTTTCGGGGCATACCGGTGAGGTCCTTTCCGTAGCGTTTTCACCGGATGGGACGAAGGTGTTGACGGGGAGTGGTGATAAGACGGCGAAGTTGTGGGATGCGGGGACAGGTCAAGAGATTCGGACGTTTTCCGCGCATACCGATTGGGTCTGGTCCGTGGCGTATTCGCCGGATGGGACGAAGGTGTTGACGGGGAGTTTTGATAAGACGGCAAAGTTGTGGGATGCGGGGACGGGTCAAGAGATTCGGACGTTTTCGAGGCATACCGATCGGGTCTCTTCCGTGGCGTTTTCGCCGGATGGGACGAAGGTGTTGACGGGGAGCTATGATAAGACGGCGAAGTTGTGGGATGCGGGGACGGGCGCGGTGATTCGGACGTTTTCGGGCCATACCGATCAGGTCAATTCCGTAGCGTTTTCGCCGGATGGGACGAAGGTGTTGACGGGGAGTGAGGATTACACCGCGCGGATTTGGTATCTTATACCAGTGATCAGCGGAACGGTAACGGATTTTTCCACAGTGCGGCCGATTCCATCGGTTACGCTTACAACGAATTCCGGCGCAAGCGTTCAATCCGATTCAGCAGGCCAATTCGCTTTTTATGGCTTGAATTCGGGTGTATATGACATAACGATAACAAAAACGGGCTATCAGACGATCACAATTCGGAATGTGGTCGTTATGGAGAATCAAACTACGAAACTCGACGTAGTGTTGAACTCACCGGGATTTCTGAACATTACCACGACTTCTCTCCCCTCGGCGGAAGCGGAAGTGGAATACAATGCACGGGTTCGGATCACCGGTGGAGTGTATCCGTATGTCTTCAGTGTAGTGTGGGGCCAGTTACCACCCGGTCTTGTATTGGAAAGCGAGACGGGGAATCTTTCGGGAGTTCCGACAGCGACCGGTTCTTACACATTTTCCGTGGGGGTAACCGACAGCCAGGCAGCCTACGCGGAGCAGGAATACACGGTCGTCGTCACAGAGCAATTGCTTCTGGTCAGTATATCTCCGCTGCCTCGCGGCACACGGGGTACAAATTATTTTCTTTCCTTCGAGGCGATGGGTGGCACTCTGCCGTATTCGTTCAGCCGCAGCAGCGGCTCGCTGCCGTCCGGATTGACACTCAATTCAGCGGGGAACTTGACCGGGACCCCCACAAGCGCTGGAGTGTCGTCGTTTACGGTGCGAGTGACGGATAACGCAGGCAGAACGGCGGAGAAACAGTTCAGCATCGAAATAGTCGATCCACCGGCGATTTCAACCGGAAGATTGGATGATGGAACGGTGGGGCAGGTTTACAATCAAACGCTGGCGGCATCGGGCGGCTACGGCACGAAGCAATGGGAGGTTTATTCGGGGATTCTGCCTGCAGGATTGCAGCTGGACAGGGCAAGCGGTGCACTGACAGGAACGCCTCTGAGCGAGACTTATGGGACCATTGTTTTTGCGATCTCTGATGACGACGGCCGAATTGCCTTTCAGGATTTCGCGCTCAGGATCTGCGAACCGTTGGCAATTCTGACCACGGCATTGCCGGACGGTCTTCGGGATGAAACGTATTCCGAAATGATTCGTGTGCAGGGCGGAATCGAACCATTCTCCTTCCAGATGACGGGGCAACTTTCCGACGGACTGACTCTCAACACAAGCTCGGGTGTCGTCTCCGGAATCCCGACGGCAAGCCAGTTCAAGAACTTCAGTATCACCGTTGTGGATAGCCGTTATCCCTCGACTCAGTCCGATACGGAAGTCCTGAGCTTGCGGACATCGAGCCGCCTGACAATCCTCTCACCGGCAGTTCTTCCGAACGGCAAGAAGGGAGTGCCGGTGAATACGGTCGTGTTGACAGCACGAGGCGGACCGTCTCCGTACAGTTGGTTTCGCATCGGCGGTTATTTGCCCGACGGGATTACCCTGAACGAACAGAACGGAGAACTGTCCGGGACACCCACCGCAAGGGGGGACTACGTATTCACGATCCAGGCGACGGATGCGGCGTCCGGTACGGCGCAGAAGGAGTTTTTCTGGCATATTTCCGATGATCTGACCATCACGAGCACGGCAATTCCGGATGCAGCGAAAGACACCCGTTACAATACCGCCCTGGAGGCGAAAGGGGGCATCCCGTCGTACACGTGGCGCGTGAAAAGCGGAACATTGCCGTCGGGCCTCTCATTCAATGGCAGCACGGGGCTGATTTCCGGCGTCCCCACCACCCGGCAGACTTTCTCCTTCACGATTGAAGTAAACGATAGCGACAGCCCTGCCCAAACCACGCAACAGACATACATTCTGCAAGTATTGGATACGCTTTTTATCTCAACGGCCTGCCTGCCGAATGGCCGTGCGGATGAAGGCTATACCGCGACAATACGGGCGGAACTGGGGAATCCACCGTATCAATGGCGGCTGGAGAGCGGTGTCTTGCCGTCCGGGCTTGACCTGGTGTTGAGTTCCGTTTCCGCCCGGCTTGAAGGAACTCCAACCACACCGGGAACCTACACGTTTGCCCTCGAAGTGAGCGATACCGGCACACCGGTGCAGAAACGGACGCGCGAATATACCGTGGAAGTGTACGGCCACGTTTCCATCGACACAGTCGGACTGAAAAGTGCGCTGGTCGGAGTTCCTTACTCGGACTATGTTGTCGCATCGGGCGGCGAATTGCCGTACGCCTGGCGAATCGTCGATGGTGCTCTACCCAAAGGGCTGAGTCTCAATCCATCGACCGGACACATTTCCGGCCTTGCGACGCTTGGTGTCGGGCAGAGTTCGACATGTAAAGTCCGCGTGACCGATTCTGGCTTCCCTTCCGGATTTGATGAAAGGGAATTCACGATTTTTGTCATTGACGGAATCGAGATTACCACACAAACGATTCAAAAGGCGCTGCAATTTGCGGCGTACCGAGCCGAATTGGAGGGTCAAGGAGGCATCAGTCCTTATCACTGGTCGATCACTGCGGGCCGTCTGCCGAACGGGATCGACCTTGATCCGAACACAGGAGTGATTGCGGGTACGGCACAAGAATCGGGTGTATTTGACTTTACTATCCAAATGACCGATTCCTCCCAACCTGAGGAATCCACGACCCGGGCTTTTGCGTTGGAAGTATTGGGCGCTCCGACTCCAACTCCTACACGCATTCCGACTGTAACGCCGACGGCGACCATGACACAGGTTCCGACGGACACGCCTGTCCCGCCGACCGCAACACCGTTGCCGACGGATACACCCGTCCCGACTCCCAGCGACACTCCGGTTCCAACGCCCCTTTACAGGATTACGTTCGACGAATCCTCCCCGGAAGAGGCGGGATTCTTCACCACAGCGGCAGGGGGAATGCAGCCGGCCCAAATACAGATCGGCGAAGTACCCCCAGGGGAAGGAACCGACGGGCGAGGACTGATCATTAACGCCGCGCCGGGGCAAGGCACGCTGTCGATCCAGACAACTCCGATCTCAGTGGGTCCGGGTCCCAAGTTGTTCACCGTGAATGTCATGGCCGATTCGCCGGGGGCTTCTGCTGCGCTCGCGGTACTCAATGCACCAATGGGAGTCGACATGGGCTTTGTGCAGGCTAGCGGTCCTGATGTCCCTGTCGGGGAATGGGGCCGACTCGTTCTCATTTACGACCCGCCGGATGATGCGGTCCATCTGGGCGTTCAGGTGGCTCTCGACGGCACAGCGCAATCTGGTGTGACTGTATATTACGACAATCTGACCATCCGGGCATTGTCGGAACTCTCCCACGAACCTGTCACCCTGGATGCGAACGGCTCGTTCGATGGCGACAATGCGAGTGTATTCCCGAACGTGAATCAGAATCGTGGCAGTATGGAATTCCTGCCGGATATACAAGGAGGGAAGAACGTGCTGTTGTCGATTCGATCGTCGGATGATGCGGCGAATGTGGGGATCTTCGCAAGTCAACTACAGAGCGGCTTTCCGCATATCGTACAAGCTTCCGTGGATGCCCGGCGTCTCTCCGGAAGCGGAGGAGTAATTGCCCTGGTCATGACTAACGGCTATGGCAATGTGGGAACTTTTGTGAGTGGCGACAAATTGCCCACGATTGGCAGCACTCCAATGACCATTACCATCGGTGGCGGTTTCACCACGGAGAACGCCTCGTTCCCGATCATCAACGTAGTCCAGAACGGCTCCACCGGCACCGCCTCGGCAATTATCGTGGACAATCTGGAGGTGAAGAGAGTTACTGGAGGGTTGTGAGGTCAGGCAGTGAAAAACGTAACCGGAAACGGATTTCCGAAGTCCCGATATTTTCCAGTACACTGCCCGATTCCCAATGCAGAATATCTGTGTTTAGGCGAATTAGTTGAAAATCGCTTCCTCTTCCGACCGAAACATAGGTGACTCCCGTGAAGGAGGAGGCCGGGTCCGACGGTGAAGATCTGCCAGTATGGGTCCCCTTTCCAGGAATTCTTTTTCGATTCCCCATCCCTCCCGAATCCGCACTCTACTCCACCATCTTCCTTTATCGCTTGAACGGCCTTATGTTCCTGGCGTTCACCGCATTCGTCCCAATCGTCCCATCTGTCCCATTGGCCTCAACCGTCTTCCATTCCACACCCATCCCAGAAAAACTCGTACCTCCAACCCCTTCTACTTATGTATAGCCTCTCAGCAGAGAACCGCCTGGCGCTGGTAAAAAAATATCTCGATGGGGTCCCCCACCCCTCTTTCACTCCAATCTTTTTTCTTTTTCTTGCGCGAGCGTAGCGAGCGCCACACAATGTCCTTCACCTTATTCTTCCCGCGCGAGTCTTCGAGCGCCATACCTGCATTTTTGCCGGAGGCAAAAATCATAGAATTGAAAACAGAAATCCTCTCATCGCACACGCCCCGCCACAGCGGACGGCCACCGGCAGAAATTGCCCCTTTGCCTGCATCCCTCTCGCCGCAGGCCATTTCTTCACTACACAGGTCAGATCTTCTCTGCCGCACGACGTCGTCTACATCCATTCCTTCGCCCGATTACCTGTCAATTTCCTTCGCCCCCGCCCCCACTCTCACCGCCATTTGACATGCTTCACCATCTCGGCCTGGATCTCCGGCGTGACTTTCATGTACAGCGCCATGGTGACATACACCGAGGCATGGCCCAGCCGTGCCGAGATCACCGGGATCGGCACACCCTGTTGAAGCAGATGAATCGCCAGACCGTGACGGAACTTGTGTGGATGCATGTCTTCAATGCCGGTTTCTTGTGCATACTGCTTTACCATCTTGTAGGCGTAAAACCGTGTGAAACCGAACAGTTTCCCCTTCACGTCGTAGTCCGACATAAACCGGCTCAAGTCGAGCAGAAGCCCTTCATCGAGCGCGACGATGGTCTTGCGTTTGGACTTCTTCATGTCGATCTGCACTTGTCGCTTCTTGAAGTTGATTGCACTCACCGGCAAATGGCAGAGATCATCCACTCTTGCACCCGTTGCCCAGAGCAGGTCGATGAAAAGGAGGTCCCGCCGCTGATAGAACGGACTGTTGGGAGTCTCTTTCAGTTGCCAGTGATTCTCGATGGTTTATCTCATTCGCTGGTATTCGGCGAACGTGATATGCGGCGGCAGATCGTCGATCCGGGTTGAGAGCATCGCGTTGTTGAGGGTTGCCAGGGCCTTCATATCGTCCTCCTGACGTATTATATTGAATTTCCGTTTTTTTGCAACCTGAAAATCGGAAATTTGTCCGTTTTCGGCGAAAATAGTACACATTATTATAGGAAATGTGGAGTGGGAATTTTTGGCGATCCGGTGGTATTTCTGGGAGTTCTCCGGCAGAGTGGGGAGGAAAACCAGTCCGCTGAGTACCCCGCGCGAGGCAGTTACGTGCACTGGCACTTCGTCATAACTCTGTCCAGAAAGAATATAGGCCAGCGTTGCGTAGATGAAACCGCAGGCAGACCGTCTTGCCATTCAGGCCCTCAAGGTCCGTATTGTTGTCCCAGTACACCGGAAAACGAACGCCATCACCTTGTACGGGAATGCTGTGTCGGAAGGAAAACTCCTCCGCGATGGGTTTGCCGTTCGTGTCCAGAATCTCCACACGGATCTCACCGCAGGGTGTATCGCCGTTGATAAACAGTGCCTTACCCTGCCATACCAGAGGCCTGGTCACCAACGTGCCTTCCGAAGACCCGGCGTGCAGTCCGACAAACCCGTCGAGACGCAGCATGGCGAGACAGACACTACCCGTGTCCACTGTGGTGGGAGTCTGCTCCGCCGAATAGCGATACTTGAGGGCAGAATAGTAAAACCAGAGTTCGTCTCCCACTCGGATGGGGCGTGCGGGCGCTTCGATCTGTGCGGTGTCATACACCCCTTCCGCCACGGGAGACAGCGGAATAAAACTCGTCCGGTCCTCGGCCACATATCGCCATTCCTTCCGATCCCGGCTCACCGTCAGTCCCGGTTCCGAGAAACCGTCCCCTGCGGGCGTCGTATCGTCCTGGCCACACGAGCGGAACAACGTGGGCAAGCCGATGTACAGTCCCTCATAGGGGAATACGCTCATGTTGTACACCTGGGCGTTCCACTGGTCGGGATTGTTCAATAACGGTTTGCGCATAACCGGGTTGGCAAGGTGTCGTTCCAGCCATTTTTTGCCCAATTCCTGGTCCCGTCCGTCGGCGTAGAAGAGCAGTTCCGGCTCAGTCCAATTCACAAAATCCCTGCTCACCGACAGATTGACCGCCCGGTGACGGCCAAATCCCTTATCAATCGCTGTCCGGCAGGTAAAAACGAACTCTTCGGCCAGTTCATCAAAAACCAGGAACGATTCCTCCCCAGAGGTGATCCGCTTCTCCGACAGGAACTCCCAGGAGAAACCATCGGGGGAAGCCGCCGGTCGGGGATTGCGCTCACCAATCAGTGCCCTCCAGCGATGCTGTGGATCGGCGTCCCGGCTGTCGTAGATTACGTGGTAGAGAAAATCGTCCATCGATCCAAGGGGATGAGCGAGATTGTTTTCCTTTGATCCCTGAAACTCGAATCGACCGAGGAACGGTTTCTCCCACGTCAGTCCGTCACGTGATATAGCCAGGCACGTGCCGGCACCGGAGGCAAAATACCGGATCTCCCAGCGTCTCTCCTCCGGATTCCACAGGGGACCACTGCGAATCTGAATACTATCGGCTTCCCATGGGTACTCCGGTCGGATCACCGGATTCCTCGAATACTTCCGGGGCTGATGGACCACCCTCTGGAGACGTGTGGTCTTCGCAACCACCACATCATCGAGAAACAGATGCTTTACCCCCGGCTTCAGATCCAGCACCGAGTGCTTCGTTGTATCTCGCGAATGAACTCGCGCTGCACCGGAGCATAATGCCGCGTATCCGACTGCCGAAGCAGACAGGAATGCCCGTCGGTTCAGGCACCAGCTGTCAGTCTTGGCGTTACCACCGAGAATCTTACTGTTCATCGCGCCTCCTGTGTCCCCAGAGTTTTCTGGGCCGATCCAGGATACCCCATCTCCCCGGGCTACGTCAATCAGCAGAACGTCTCCGATATGCCGCTCGAATCCTTTCTCACCTGCCAAATCCCCCCTGTTCGCCCCCCAACCCGCATTTGCAAATCCGCAATCCGAGATTCTCAACTCCCCATGCACCCGCGCCCATGCACGACCGCCTCTCCCTACCGCCTTCCTCCGCGAGATAAGACGGTAGTCATTCCATGGCTCATTGCGAAAGTACCATCACGAACTCCAGGATCTGATCTCGCTGCGGATCGGTCCCCGGAAAGCCCTCATCAGAAGGCTATCCGGCTTTATCCCGCTTTCATGGCGGCGTTTTCTTTTCTTCCAGGGGATTGGAGTACCTGAACGGAATTCGCCGCTCCAGGCTGTCGGCACAGATCCGCTGGGTGACGCACATCCAGCTCATCGAACCGACGCAGAACCGCCCGCATCTCTTCCTCAATGGCCTGCATCTGTTCCATGATCTTCTCAGGAATATCGCTTTCAATCCCCCGAACCCGGCGCTGATAGACCCAGCGGAAAGCGTGAGTCAGGGTGCTGCAATAGGCCATCGTAATCCACTGCGCATCCGAATCCGCTTTACTTCGTCGATGGTTCTTGCTCGTCAGTTTCTGAGCATCCCAGGAATGCTCGGTACTCTTGATCCGCCATTCACGGTTGATTGGAATGATCATTGTTCTTTCCTCGATTCATGTCCCCAGTCCCGGATGGATTTCCATTTCCGCTCATCCATGGGGGACCCCACATCGTTCCATCTTTGTTGTTCCAACCAGCTTGCGGGAGCGGGGATAAAGCGCCCATCCTGTTCTCTCCACCGATCCCAACATTGCTGCCGCTTTACGGCTTCGATGATTTTACTGACGAGATTCTCTGAGGGATTGAGCGCATCCCACGCCTTCCGTGCGGCCAACTTTCCGATTTGATTCGGATACACCCGCCAGAAGCGTTCAAAGCCATCATCGCATCCTGTCGATTCGGCTGTCCGGTCCTTGTACTCATTCCGTCGATCTTGATCAAAAGACGGTTCGCTCGATATAGAAGTGTGTTCTAAAGATTCATCTAAAGAAGAATCTAAAGAACTATATAAGGCTGTATCATCTGGTGAACGCTCGCGTTCGTCTGGTGTACGAGAGCGTTCGCCTGGTGTACGGGAGCGTGTCGTTTCGTGAACGCGCGAATCCACGGAAAATGCACACTTTTTTGGTAGTCCTACGATGAAAAGCGTTCGAAGGTTGTCTCTCCCTTCTTGCTCGATAACCAGATTGATTTTCTTCAAAGTGGAGATCGCATTCTGGACACTGCTCACTGAGATTCTGCATTTCTCGGCTATCAGTCTCCGACTGGTATAAATGTAGTTCTTGCCTCTCTGCCAGCTACCTTCAATCAGGAGTTGATAAACTCGCTCCTCGACAGGTGATAGAACGTTCCGAAGGCCTTTTGGCATTTTCAGGAAATTGCCGGTAATTGAAACCCCTTCGCACGGTGCGTCGATACCGTGAGTCCCAAAACATTCTCCGCGTTGGAGTGAAGCCGCGTCCTGGCTGAGACCAGTCAATTCCGCAGTCTGAGCGGGTTTTGCGGCATTACTCCCAGAGCCGTCAGTCCGGATCATGCTTGGCCCCTCCACTTCCGGCTGACGTCTCTCCCATATTCCGTCGGTGTCGGCTCCCTCTTCGTCCGTTCGTCAAGGAACTTCTCGATCTCTGATTTGCGAAACCGAAAACAACCGGACGAAATCTCGACATACGGAAGCCGCCCCTCTTTCCTCCAATCCCAAACCGTGCGCGGTTTCACGCCGAGAAGCGTCGCTGCTTCCTTTGCGTCCAGGAGTGGATCACTCAGCTGGAATCTTTCAAGTTCCTCGCGGACCACACGACGAACGTCGTCGAGTGTTAGAATTGGAATTTCGACCCGGGCAACCATTGCCGCAACCCCTTTCATTTATTTCATCTCTCATCAACTTGGGGTTGCAAACGGTTGCAAATTCGGTCAGACCGTGCTATCCGAACACAATTCAATCACTTAGAAGGCATCAAACAGTCGGTTGCATGAAACCTGATGGGCGGATTCATGCAACCCGACAGCGGTATTCGAGCCGATTACATCTTATATTTAGGTTAGTGTTCGCAGGAATTCTTCACCCTGTCGTACCAGGGATCATCCTGATATGGGAGATGACCTTCAGATTTGTAATTGTCGGGGGCAATGCGGACGGGGATGGCAGATCTATAACGATTCGGCCCATCCCAAGGAAGGGGGTCACCCAAAATCTCAATCCCATTTTGTTCAGCGGTTTGCCGTATCGCCTTTCGGAGACGTGAAACGGCGGACTTGTTTTCCGTAATAAAGGCAAAGTCTCCTTGATTGGCGGCCTCAGCAAGAAAATTGAAGAGAGTGTGTTTCTTTTGAGTAACTATTGTGCCCAAACGAAGGAGCTTGCCTGACCCGATCGATTGGTGCAGACCAGCTGTCGGAACCTCTTGAACTGGGTATTTCAGAACAATCGCGAATCGGTTCAAGTTGACCTTTCGAAGAGATTTCTCCGACCTGACCGCTTCTGTCTCTTTCTGCTCAGACTGCCCGGCGTCTGGAGGGGCTGTTGCCGCCCCACTGCCGTCTATGTCGGTTGGAGTCGCGTTCTGTTCCTCAAGTTCAATCTCCCTTCTGGCTTTTGCTCGCTCTCTCTCTTCCCAAATTATCTGTTGTCTTTTCTTTTCAATCTCTTTCTCCTTACGTTTTTGGGCTTCCTGCTCCACTTTGATTTGTTGATGTTTCTGGGCCAATTTCTTTGGAAGCAGCCTCAGATCCTTCATGTATTCGGCCTTTTTCTTGTTAAGATGATTTAGCGTGCTTTTTCCGCATCCACGCCGAGCCAAATCCTCATGATCCCTGCAGTCCTCAAACAAGGGCAAACCTGTCCACTCTTTCCCCTCCTCATCGACATACTTCCCCCGCCACCTTACCCCAGCCAAGTCAAAGTCCTTTTTCCGCGAAGCAACCTCTTCGCACATCGCTCGAAGGATTTCCTTCCAGGGGAAGAATTTGGGTTCCAGCTTGTACTCAATGCTTTTCACGCGCGTTTCCTTGGTAATACTTCCATCGGTCCCTTGGCCCCCACAGAAGGTGGGCAACTTTTCCATAGAGGCTTGTTTGAGTTCCCAATGCGATCCGTCCCGATTCTGGAGGTATATCTTTCGAATGGATTGGACCCATTCCGGGTGCAGGTAGAAGTTGCCCAGGCGGTGGATGTTCAATACACCCAATTCGCCTTCGTGTCCCCCTATCAACGAAAGGAGGAATCCCAAGGGCTTCTTCTTGGTCTTGTCCAGCTGCCAGTCATTTTCACAATGGATGGTCAATTCCAGTGCATGGAAGTACAATCCGATAATGCACTGGAGTCGTCCGGGCTCATTTTGCATGGAAGCCATTGCGGAATCCCCCTTTTGTCGCCAGGAATCTCTTTCCACCCAACACCGGGTGGAGACGTACCGAGAACCGCACATTCACTTCGATCCCAGTCTAGCACGGCAGGATTCCAGCCTCACACCGCACGACCGGACCGGTTCTCGGATACTATTCTCCCGCTGAGGACAAGATAGGTCAACACAAAGACAACAGATCCCGGTCCGAAGAGGTTCTGATGCGAGGGAAATGTGGGGAGTTTCGGCCTCGCGCCGATTGCCGGTCAAATCCTACCGATAACACTGGCTGTGGAAGGCCGGTTGATCAACGGATTTTGTGGGATCTGGCAAGGGGTGCAATCGTCGTTCCGATCACGTCCGCAGGAGAGGTCTGAGCACCAGGACGGTGGGATAACCTCTTCGCAGCGACACGCCGAGTCTTTTTCGGAATCCGGGCCAGAGATGGGCGAGGCGGCTGGACCGGTCACAGGTCAGGGTCAACACGGTCCGAAAATGATCCGCGTGAGATTTTTTTTCTGCGGAAAGGATGAGACCAGAACGGTCCGAAAACGGTCCGAGCAAGCAAAACGCAACTTCGATTCGGACTGAGCGAATCTATCGTAAGTTCTTATTTATGAGTGGCTTAGGTTTCCGCGCCGAGAGGGAATCGAACCCCCAACCTTCTGATCCGTAGTCAGATGCTCTATCCAATTGAGCCATCGGCGCAATGCCAATTCACAGTCAAATCTTTTACCATCAGCCTGCCTGAACTGCAAGAGATCAGCCCCACTTCCCGGCACGCCTCAAGAGGTCTCGGCTCGCTCCAGATAACAGACCGCCTCCTGCTTAAGCGTGTTCGCATTCAGCCGAAGCATATACCCGACAGCCGCGTCCGCCACGTCGATCACTCGAACCACCTCCGCCCACTTCTCGACATTCGGGAGCAGCTCAGTCAACTTGTTAGGTGACTCCTCAAAAAAGGACCTTTTCAGGTGATTCTCCTCTTGATCCGGATACAGCGCCAGATAAAGCATGTTCATCTCGATCAACTCGCTGAAGAAATGTGTCCCCAACGATACATCCGGGACAAGGTCCTCCCGCATGGCGACGATCTCGCAAAGAAAAGACACCGTGTTGATTTCCGCAAAGGAAACCGGGACCCCAAGCGACGGTGTGGTGGTTCCCCATCGACCCGGACCGAGAAGCATCACATTTCCCAGCGAATTCGGCGGCTCGATATGAGTCAGCCTGCCGATCAGCCGGGCCACGGAATAGCGGTCATTCAACGGCATCTGTCCGTATATTGAGGGAGTGACATAAATCAATCGATCCACCGTATCCGAACGGCTATGGCCGATGACAGGACCTTTTGTCTCCAGAATGAGGTTCTTCTTGTCGAGATCATCGGGAAACGGAACAATGACGCCAGTTCCCTTTACCTGGAATGGACGGCATTGCACGAGATTGATCCGGTATGTATGTTCGTTCTCGAAATTGGCGGTAAATTCAATGTCTACCGGGTAGTCGTACGCCTCGCGAAGTGTTTCCAGCATTTTACGCATGTTTTGCGGGAAATCGGAGCGAGACAGTAATTTTTCAAATGTCAAAGCCCAGTCTGATGTGGTACGCGATACTTCCGGATTCGTGGACCGGACCGGTCCCGAACTATCGGACGCAAAGAGATCAATCGGAAGTCCCTCGCGGCTTTCGGCGACCCGGACGAAATTCCGCGAGACCAACTGATTTGCCTCCAGATCCAGTACATCTACTTTGCGCTGTGCGTATTGCCTTGCCGCCTCGGGGCTTCCTTCCGGCCTTCGCTCGGGTGCGTTCAGGGCCACGACTCGTGTGTAATCGTCGTCCGAGCGATCCACCGCGCGGGTTCCAAGTCCGAACACCAGGCGAAGTACCCCTGCCTCCGGGTCGATTCTCTCGCTCCAGACATATGGATTGAACGAAAATCCCGTTCCGGCAATCTGCGGATAAAACAGGCTGCCGTACAATGAGCCGGAGACACGTTGAACCAGAAGCGCCATCTGTTCTTCCGAATCCAGCAGCCCGCGTCCGGCGCGATAGCGGATCGCCTTCTCGCTCATGGTACTGGCGTAGATCGTGCGCACCGCGAACATGAAGTCTTCAAGGCGCTTATGCCGCGAACCCTGGTTGGCGCAAAACACACTTTCGTATTTGCCCGCAAAAGAATTCCCGAAGTTATCTTCCAGAAGACTACTGGATCGAACGATAATTGGCGACTGCCCGAAATAGTCGAGCATGTCCGCAAATTGTTTAGTAATATGATCCGGAAAGGAACCCATGAGAATGCGCTGGCGGGCGATCTCGGCCACGCTGAGCATTGTATGGATGTCTCTTTTCTCCGGACGCTTCCACCAGCATCCGTTCTGAACCAGAAATGTGTAGAAGACATCCGAACCGATAAAGACGGAATCATGAACCTCCAGCAGGTCTCGCCAACGATCGCTTGTCTGCCGCAAAATGGCGCGGGCCAGCAACATGCCGACCGATTTTCCACCGATCAGCCCCGTTCCGATCATCCGCTTGCCGATGTCAAGCAAGTCTTTCAGTGTGAAATACTTCTCCGCGAGTCGAAACATGCGCGTATCGCGCGACACGATCATCCGCAGGAGCCGGTGAAAGACCTCCTGGGTTTCTGCAGAATATTCCTTTTCTGCAATGGCCTCTTGCTGGAGATCCTCTGCTTGTCGAAACGTCCGGTTCCAGATATTCATCCGGGGGCTGGCGGATTCGACGCCGGACCAGGGGGAGGAATTCAGGATCTCCGCAATTGTGGAACTGTCCGCAACCGGCCGAAACGTGGAGTCCTCCCAGAGATGAAACATGAACATCATCGGGGAGTTACGTTGCTGTACTTTCATCGGGCGAACGTAGATGTTTCCCTGATGACGGTAGACGTCGAGAAAAACCTGGGCGGTTTCCGCGATGGCGGAAACGGCATGGTAGGAATGGTAATTTCTCAGAAGGCCGAAATAAGCAATCGTCTCCAGATCATAAAGATAAGGGCACGTCAGCATGAAAAAATTGCCCAGCATCTGGTCGCTATACCAATCCACCGCCAGATCGGAGAGGCAATCGAAGACAAAAAAGGCCCCATGTCCGGCCTGCTTAACGCGTTGATGAATCTCTGTGATGAAGCTCTCGAAACCTGATTCAGGATTGATGAGATAAATATCGGCTCCGGAGTCTTCTGTAAGCAGGGGATCGTGCTTCGCGAATCGAAAGTAGATGAGTTTCCTTTCGAGTCGGATTGCACTGCTACAGTACGGCTTGACAAATGCGAGATAATCATCAATCGAATCGACTCGCCAGACGACATTATCGCCAGGAATGATTCCACGGATCACTCGGTCCAGACCGGGGAGGCCCGTACTCAGCTGAGCATTCATCATTACCATGGCGATTCTCCGGGATTGATGACGATGTTCTTTTACTCATGGCCGATCAGGCTAGCGTTCGATAGCGGCGACTCGCCCGGCCGTTTCACTGTAATGAATCAGCTGCTGGAATTCGAACAAGGTACATAGTGCAAAATTCGTCGTCGGCATTCCCGCCTCCTCGACGGCTGCGAGAGGATTCAGGCCGCCTTTGACAAGGATTCCTGTTCGACCTTCATGAACGGGAAAATCGAGAAGCGGCTGACTGGGTCTTCCCATCATGAGAATCCCGCCGAGTCCGACCTGATCCATTCTGCGAAGCAGTTTCTCCACGTCTCCCATGGCGGCGGTGGGGACTTCGCGAAAGCTGACCCCAATGCGCCCATGTCCCGTTCGTACGGCCTCTCGAACGCTGGTCAGGCCGCCTTTAATAAAGATCTCTAAGGGATCGAGCGAAGTCCCGTCGTAATAGATCACATCCGTAAACCGGATGGGATGTCCGTCCTGTACCTCGAGTACGCCACCGAAACGCGAGTCGGTCGGAATCCGTGCGCTGAGCAGAACACCATTGAGAGTAACGCTGCACACCGTGCCGATTGCCGCATAGCCGGACGGGATCTGGAATTCGCCGATCTCCTCGCCGGGATGCCCGATGTAAAGATATTCCCCCATGCTCAGCCCGGCTTTGAATACGGGGATCATCTCGTTGATCGCGGCCTTGAGACAGAATTCGTGGATCAGGGAGACATTCAGGACGACCAGGCCGGATTTGGAGGCGAGGTCAAACGAAATTTTCCACGCGAGGGTGTCCACTTTGGCGGCTGTGAATCCCACGCGCTCCATCACCAGGGCGTCTTTGATCTCGCCGATTCCCAATTCGGTAATCGTCCGGCCGCCATGCCGGCCACGCCTGGCGTGGGCGACCAATCCATCCCGCTCCATATCCTGGAGATAAAGACGAATGGTCCGGTCGCTCAGATAGAAACCGGATGCCTCGATTTCCCTGGCAATGTTGGCGCTGCCGATGGGACGGCCATAGTCGCGCAGAACGCGCAAGATGGCAATCTTCTGTTTCTGGTGAATCTCAGAAATCGACGCAAATCCTTTCACCACATTGCTTCTTAAATGGCAATATTACCATTTAAATGCCTTAAAAGGAATCCATGAAATGGCAATAATTCCATTATGGGCCTGAGAAACTCGGAAATCGCCATTCGGATCCATTTTCCTTTTTCAGAACCAATCAGTCCAGGGTTCATCCTCATTCCCTGGCAATGAATCCTGAATCGTTCTTCGCATTATTTTTCATAAAGTTAAATATATGAAGTATTTATACTTGATACGGATTCTGGTTCGCCAAACTATCCTAAAATCATCGAGAAAAGATCCCCTTCGTAGGAACCTGCTGTCTTGACAGGCAAAATCTCTTTTTGTATGGTACAAGATATTGGCGTTTATCTGCCATATTATAAAGGAAACGGACGCCCATTTCACGCTGGGTTTGTGCTTGAATCGAAAAGCCGATCCGGCAGCGTGAGCAGGGTCGTCGCACCGCCTCGGGCGGAAGAAAGAGGTTCAAGGACTATGTCTTCGTATGCATCAAGGATCATGGATCTGGTGGTGAAGCGGAATCCGGCGGAGCCGGAATTTGCCCAAGCGGTCAAAGAGGTTCTCGATTCCCTGGGGCCGGTATTGGAAAGACATCCGAAGTATGAAAAGCATCTCATCCTGGAACGACTGATCGAGCCGGAGCGGGTGATCATGTTCCGTGTGCCGTGGACGGATGAGCAGGGGAATGATCGCATCAATCGTGGGTTCCGTATCGAATTCAACAGCGCCATCGGCCCGTACAAGGGCGGGTTGCGTTTTCATCCCACCGTGCATCTCGGTGTGCTGAAATTCCTGGCATTTGAGCAGATCTTCAAGAATGCCTTGACCACTCTTCCGATGGGCGGCGGCAAAGGTGGCTCCGACTTCGATCCGAAGGGCAAATCCGATGTGGAGGTCATGCGGTTCTGCCAGTCGTTCATGACCGAGCTGCAGCGGTATATCGGCGATAACGTCGATGTCCCCGCAGGCGATATCGGCGTGGGCGGCAGAGAGATCGGATTCATGTTCGGTCAGTATAAGCGGATCCGCAACGAATTCTCCGGCGCAATTACCGGGAAAGGATTCAACTGGGGCGGATCGTATATCCGTCCGGAAGCGACCGGCTACGGGGCAACGTATTTTGCACAGAACATGCTCGAATCCAGGGGGGACAGCCTGCAAGGCAAAATCTGTACCGTCTCCGGTTCCGGTAATGTCGCCCAGTACACGGTAGAGAAAGTAGTCCAGCTGGGCGGCAAATGTGTTTCTCTATCCGACTCGAATGGAACTATCTATGACCCGGATGGGATCTCGCTGGAAAAGCTGAACTATGTCATGGATCTGAAGAATGTCCGGCGCGGACGAATCCGCGAATATGTCGAGGCATTCCCCACCGCTGTCTACAAGGAAGGCGTCCGGCCCTGGGGTATCAAATGCGATTGCGCATTCCCCAGCGCGACGCAGAATGAAATTAACGGCGAGGATGCCAAGATGCTTCTGGATAACGGATGTTTCCTTGTGAGCGAAGGGGCGAATATGCCGACCGATCCGGATGGGGTTCACCTGTTCCTGGAACGGAAGATTCTCTACGGTCCCGGCAAAGCCGCGAATGCGGGTGGAGTAGCCGTGTCCGGTCTGGAAATGGCCCAGAATGCACAGCACATCTACTGGCCTCGCGAAGAGGTCGATAGACGACTGCAGGAGATCATGAAGGCAATTCACACTTCCGTCTCGGAAACGGCGAAAGAATACGGCTGCGCCGATAATCTTGTGATGGGCGCCAACATCGCCGGTTTTGTAAAGGTTGCCAACGCAATGCTTGACCAGGGGTTGGTGTAATT
>JAKPYU010000500.1 GCA_029568995.1 Candidatus Omnitrophota bacterium
CCACCACCATGCACCGACGAACCTTTCTTGAAACATCCGCAGCGATCCTGGGAGCAGGGGCGTTCCACTCCTGCACGACAGCCTCGAAACGCCACACGAAAGGAATGACCATGAAAGCAGGCTTCGCGCGAGTCAGTATCACGCCACCTGTGGGAACCACGATGATGGGATTCGGCACACGCGACATGGACCACGGCTGTGAGGGCATCCACGACGACATCTATGTCCGTGCGCTGTTCCTGGAACAGGGCGGAGAAACGGCTCTCATTATGGGTTATGACCTCTGCTTTCTCGGTCGTGAAGAGGCCGACCGATTCAAGGGAGCAATCGGCCGCGTGATGGACCTGCACCCCCGGCAGATCCTGATGAACACCTCGCACAACCATGTCGGGCCATCGGTCGGAACCTGGTATTCGGCGGGGTACGAAATGCCCGACAGGGCCTATCTCGATCTCCTTGAACGAGCCACTGTCACAGCGGCGATTGGAGCCTGTAAATCCGTGCGCGAGGTCACGCTCTGGGCCGGAGTTACCCGTTCGAAACTCCCCATGAACCGGCGCAGAAAGATGCCTGTGGGCGAGATTGAGAATCGCCCGAATCCCGGCGGCTATGTATACGACAAACTGCCGATCTGTCTCCTCAAAGACCGGGATGGCAAACCGGTGTGCCTCCTGTTTTCGATTTCCTGTCATCCGTCCATGATGTCCGGTTTCGAGATTTCGGCGGAGTATCCGGGAGTCGCCATGCGACGGCTGGATGAGCATTTCGGAACGACATGCAGCCTTTTCCTTCAGGGTGTGGGCGGCGACGCCAAGCCTTCCGTGATCGGCAAAGGCGGTGTTGACCGCTGGCAGACCGGAACCTGGGAACTCATGGAAGAAGCAGGCGGAATCGTTGCGGATGAAGTCGTTAAGGCGCTTGAGAACGGATTACGGCAAGTCAAACCGAGTATTCGGGCTGCATCGGTGGAGATGACATGGCCGCTTGAACCGATCCCTCCGCGTTCCGAGTTTGAGAAGATTGTCGCGGAAACCGCCCTAAAGAATCGCCCGAAGAACGTGCAGTATCTATGGGCGGCGAATGTTCTTTGGCGGCTCGATCACGGTTATGCACTGCCGACCTCGGTCACACTTTCGGCCCACGGGATTCAACTCGGCGAGGGGGTGCGCATTGTCGGGATCGAAGGGGAATCTACCGCGCCGTGGGGGAAATTCATCGAGGATTTCTACAAAGACGGTATAACCATACCGTTGGGATACTCCGATGGAACCGGGCTTTACCTGCCGAACACCGACATGATTCCCGAAGGGGGGTATGAGGTGGTCAGTTTCTGGGAGTATGGATTTCCATCTCGGCTTGCCCCGGGCATGGAAGAGGAAGTCCGAAAGGCAGTAGTGGATCTCCGGGAGAAAGGCGTGATGTGAATCTAAAGGCGGGATCTGCGCTCCCGCACTCCAAGGGGCGCACGGCCGTGCGCCCCGTTGCGTCTATGTCAGATTCCCAAGAGTTTCTCAGATGATCTTTTCCTCTTTTAAATCCCATTCCACGCGCATTCCGGTGCGATAGGAGATGTTTGCGAGATGCGCGCCGGTGATAACCCGGTGTCCTATTTCCGGCGGCGAATTGGGCTGTTTCCGGCTCTTGATGCAGTCGAGGAAGTTCTGGACGTGGGGCCTCTGTTCATCCATTTTCGGCCACTGCTCGATCTCTTTGTCGTTGGTGTCAAACAGACGGAGTTTTCCATCGGTGCAATCGACAATACTTCCCTCGGTTCCGTAATACGCCGCACCATCCGCCTCATAGCCGTTCATGAATTGGACGCAGAACACAATCGCCAATGTGCCGCAATCGAGAATGGCGTGAACATTATCCGGGGTTTCCCAGCCGGGATACCAATAATTTCCGCCGTTGCAGACCACGCTTTTCGGGCCGAGCGTGCCGGTGATCCAATGGGCGACATCCAGCATGTGCGGGCCGATATCGGTCATCAGGCCACCCGCGTAGTCCCAGAACCAGCGCCACGCCGAGCAACGCACGGGATCGAACGGGATTTTGGGAGTGTTCCCCAGAAACAGGGGCCAGTTGATCCGTTCCGGGTTATACAGGTTTTTGTCCTTGGCGCGGTTCAGGAATGGATCGACCAGGCGGTAGCGGCAATCCCAGGTTCGAACGAACTTGATTTCGCCGACCTTTCCCGCTTCGACCAGCTCGCGGGCGTGTGCCCAATGGGTACCGCTTCGCCGCTGATTCCCTACCTGGACAATGCGGTCGGTGGCCTTGACCTGCTTGACGATGTCCTTGCCTTCCTCGATGGTGCGAGTGAGGGGTTTTTCGATATAGGCATCTTTGCCTGCATGGATGGAGTCGATCAGCATGTCGTGATGCCAGTGGTCGGGGCTGGCAATGACAACGGCGTCGATATCGTCACGGGCGAGAAGGTCGTGGTAATCCACATACGTCTTGGGTTTGAGTTCAAGGCGTTTCATGCAACGGTCGAGCATGGCGCCGTTGACATCCGCCAGCGCGACAATTTCCCCGCCAAGATCTTTGACTTTTTCCAGGCGGTCGGTTCCACGGTCGCCGGTCCCGATTCCGCCGATGCGAAGGCGTTCGTTTGCGCCGATCACTTTCGATGAGGCCAGGCTGATCGCGGCGGCAGCGCCGGCGGTTTTCTGCAGAAATTCTCTTCGTGTGGATTTCTCGGGCATGGGAATCTCCTTGTGTACGATTCAGTAAATCGGTTGACCTACCATAATCCTTGATCCCATGAAAACTTTCCATGGAACCCATTGGACGGAAATGTCATCCCGTAGGGGCAAGGCATGCGTCGCCTCTACAGAATGACATTGCGCCAAAATCGGCATACGGACGGACGATTTGTTCACGAAACGGGTGCGGGATTCTCCAATGGGGCGGACAGAAATGTCTTGAGGGGCGGGACGCCCCGGATGAGACCGATCCGGTTGAGAGGCCAGTATCGGAAGAAGGCTTTGCCCATGACATTCTTGACGGGGACTCCGCCCCAATACCGGCTGTCATAGCTGTTTCCGCTGTTGTCCCCGAACATGTAGATCTCTCCGGGTGGAACGGTCAGCTCCTCGAATCGTTTCCCGTTGTTCAGCCACTCGTAGTATCGGTTGCGTGTGAAGAACTCGGGTTTATCGAGCACTTGTCCGTTGAGAATAATTCGGTGATCCCGGATGGCAAGTCGGTCGTTCGGCAGCGCAACCACCCGCTTGATGTAATAGGGCTTATCCGGGCTGAAGATGGAATCGGGTGTGCGGAATACGACGATATCCCCCACCTCGACATCCGAGAACCAATAGATGAATTTCGCCACGAAAATGCGGTCCCCTTCCTGAAGCGTGTCGCACATGGAGGGGGAGGGAATCTGGTAGGCATCGACAATGAACCGTTTGATCAGAAGGGCCAGGACCAGGGCGGTGAAGAATGCCTCGAAGTTCTCATAGAAACGCCGGTGGCGGAGCACATGGCCTACCACCTGTCGTCCCCAGACATAATGTCCCAACCGGTCGCCCAACCGAAAGTAAAAACGTCTCATATTTCCAAGCCGTCAGGAATTTCCTTCGTTCGGATTGTCAGCGCAGTCAATCCCATACCGGAGACGGGATTCAGAGTGCATCCTTCAAATATATCCGGTTGCGGGGTGGAATCAAAGCAAAGGCCGGGGAAGGGGATGCGCTTGCGGTTCTATCGAGACGTGCATCATCCCTCTTTCTCAAACACCATCTGTCTCAATCCCCATTCGATCTCTGTGACAGAAGCGCCGGATTCGGCGGTCTGTTTCAATCCGATCTCCAGGTCCCGGATCGATTCGGGTGGCCAGGTCTCCCGAATGAAAGGATGATGTTTCCAGGTTTGCATGTTCATGCGGAACAGTTTCGCGGTGAGAGCGGTGGGAACCGGCAACCGTCTGACTGTGGAGGAGTGTTTTCTCAAGGGGCCGATCTGCGAAAGTCCGTCGATCACCGGGCCGATAAACAGGATGTTGCCCTGAGAGGCGAGCATGGCGTTCACCATCTCGATATAGAGCGTGAACAGCGGGTGGCTTGTATGAATCCACTCGGTTTCCTCCAGCAGAAGGAATCCGCCGGGGCGCAGCTGGCTTCCCCATATTTCCAGGGCTACTTCCGGGTCCCGGATATGAGTCAGCAGGAATCGGCAGTAGATCGCATCGCAGGGTGTTACCGGGAACGGGACCTGGGTGACATCGTGCAAACGGAAGGAGACCGTTTCGGTTGCGGTTTTCCCGGCGTGGGAGAGGAACGATTCGGAGTTGTCGAGACCGATAGTGCGTTTCGGTTGAAGGATCTCCGCGAGCAGATGGGTGGTGCAGCCGGGGCCGCAGCCGAGATCGACGCACAGGCCCGGATTCTTCACGGGCGATTCAAGCAGAAATGGGCGTGTCGACTCTGAGAAGACCTCCGCCAGGAGTTCCAATCGTCGCGCCGCAAGATCCGTATCGCCGAACGCATAACGCATGGGGGATTGACTCATTCGGACCAATCGAAAAGCACGCCGAGAAGCTCGGCAGGCCTGTCGCGCAAAGTCCTGTAAATCGTGGGGGCCTCATCAATCGGGACAACGTGCGAAACCAGCGGTTCGATTCGAATGATACCGAGCTGCAGGAAATGCAGAAGTATCCGTAGATCATCCAGGCTGAAATGGCAGGAAACCTCAATGGAGGCTTCCAGGCCATGCAGCATGGACCAGTGAAACACCGTCTTCGTGCGTACAGCCAGGGCACAGATTACCCCACCTTTTGCGAGCAGGTTCGACTCCCAGATATCCAGAAAAAGCGTCTCCAGGCCGCAGGCATCTACAATGCAATCGTACGGGCCGGCTGCTTTCAGATCGGACATGTAATTCGAGTCGCTTGCCGAGAGGACCCGATGCGCGCCGAGTTCGCGGGCGACAGCCAGGCGCTTGTCGTTGATATCGGTGACTGTGACATGCGCGCCAAGTGCGCGGGCAGCCTGCGCGGCAAACTGCCCGATCAGGCCCGCTCCCGCAACCCAGACTTTCTGCGCGGCGGAGACACGACACCGACGCATTCCGCGCATCGAGACTCCCGCCACACCCAGAAGGGCGCAGTATTTTGGATTGAGTCCATCCGGGATGCGAATACACAGATGCGAACTGTACTCCCTTGGCTCGGCGTGCGCGACATCCTGAATGTTCCAGCCGCGATGCCCCACATATCGCCCGAAAAAAACCCAGTCGCCTTGTTGAAAGCCTTCCACCCGGTTGCCGAGATCTTCCACCTGCCCGACATGCTGATACCCGTGGCGGCTTGGGAATTCGCTCCAGAGATGTTCCGCGAGAAAGGCGTGCCGTTCCGTGCCGTTTGTGATGCCGGAATAGCGGGTCTTGATCAGCAGTTCCGTGGGGCCGGGATTCGGCGGGGAGCCGAGGTCATAAAAGGCCATCTCTCCCCGCGCGGGATAATGAATGCCGATGTTGCGCATGGGATCATTTCTCCCGGTATCGGTCGATGGGGGTCTTCTCGACCTTGAGCGTGGGCATGTAGTGTTCCTGTTCCATGTAGTAATGACCGGGTTTGTGAGAGCCTTCGGGGATTGTGCCTGGAAACGGGAAAATATCGACTCCTTCTTCGCCGATGGGATCGCAGCCGTGTTCGATTCCCGCCTCCACCATCCAGATATCGCCTTTTTCAAGAAGAAATTCCGAGCGGGTTCCGTCCCGGTCGATCCGATAGGCGTTGGCTTTTCCGCCCATGATGA
>JAKPYU010000158.1 GCA_029568995.1 Candidatus Omnitrophota bacterium
TCAAGGCAGCGGAAGTTCCCAACGACACCGGCGTGATTACGTTCCGACTGCCGGCGCTTCCTCCGCAGCACAAGCAGCGATTCCTGGCCGGGGCAAGGATGACTTTCATCGAATAATCTAATTCGTTGGGACTGAACAGGCAATTTTTCGGATCGAATGAACCCCGGAGGATCGCTCGACCTTTCATTTCTTTCGGTTGGTCTCGTCTCCGGCGGTTGGGCCGTTGGGAAGGGACTTCCTCCCCATTCTCTTCTGTTTCCTCGTCTACTGAGAACTCTGACTCGAATCGTTGGAAGTCATACAGCACCCATTCCAGATTTTCATCCAGGACGGCACTGGGACGGAGGGGTCCTTTTTCCGGATCACCGACAAAGCGGAGGTAGTCTGCTCCGCAGTTTCGGCAGAGATACAGGGGTGCGGTGGGATACCCACAGGCACAGCTCTCCTCGCCTTTGGGATGGAGGCGGTTGCATTGCGGGTTGAGACATCTATGAAAGCGCCACCCCCCCCGGATAAACCGGTGGGCTCGAATTCGGATCCCGCCCAGGATCCCCTCCGGCAGACCAGCCCCCGCAACCAGGGCGGCTTCCACCTCCACTCGCACTGTTTCTGGATTAGCATCCCGCCGTTCGGGTACTTCCTCGACGACCCGTTGGGTCAACTGGCTCACCGATCGAGGTGCTTCGATCAACCAGCGATTCAAATCCCAGAGCCAGCGGCATCGACGGGCGGCCTCCGCAAGAGACAGGTTCTCATCCAATCCGCCTAGCTGGCAGAGCACTCGGCGGACATTTTCCGGATCTTCGGGATTCACCGGTTCCGGACTCACGGGTTTGGGTGCGTAGGTTGCATCCACCGGAGTCGTGAGATGGGCGATTTCCTCACCGAAAACCCGGATGGCATCCGCAGGGAAGCCGGTCAGTTTGGAAAAGAACTCCTGGACGGCCTGATCACGCTGCTGTCTGGAATTTTCCTTGGATCTTTCTTCGCTCAATTGGCTCTTGATGGTCGCCGAAGTGCCCACCGGGATCAATTCTGGATAACGGCAGTGGCGCTCCGCATCCGACACGCTGGTCTCCCAGTCGTGCCGGGCGCCGTGCAGGTGAGCTCGAAATCGCCGCACCAACAGAGCAATATGCCCCCCCAGACTCCCTCGGTAGGTATGGACCTCGTCCAAGACGAGGAATCGGCACCGGTGATTGGCAAATATCCCCTCCCGGTCCGCTGGACGCACCAGGAGGTATTCGAGCATCATATAGTTCGTCAGCAAGATGTGTGGGGGCTTCTCCCGAAGTCGTTGACGTTCCTCTTGTGACGTGCTGCGATCGTACTTAGCCACAGAGACGACACCTGAGAATTTCGACCTTTCCAGATAGTCCTGGATCCGCTGCAATTGGTCGTTGGCCAGGGCGTTCATTGGGTAGACCAGAATAGCCGTGAGGCCCGGTCGGTGATAGCGGAGCGAATCCTCGATCGCATTTTGGATGACTGGCAACAAGAAGGCTTCGGTCTTGCCTGATCCAGTACCCGTTGTGATGACCACAGGACGAGCAACGGGTGAAAGCAGTTCGACGATGGCGTCCGATTGATGCGAATAGGCGAATGGGTCATGAGTCCGCTCTTCCATCACTGCAGCCAATTTAGGATCCAAACCCAACTCTTGCCATGCCTTGCCCGTACAGAACGGACGATGGGCCTGATAAAAAGGCTCCTGAGCCAAAAAGAGGGGACGATCCAACTCCTTTTCCAACGCCTCCCGCAGCAAGGGGTCCTTCGCTCGAAATTCAGTTCGTAAGTGTTCCCGATATTCGTCGATTACATGGTCGAGGGTGCGGATAGGATGCAGAGTCATATACATCATCCCTTGGATTGTTGCTCAAGCTCTTGAACGAGGGCAGGCTGGAGATTCAGTCGGTGGATTAAGTTCAATCTGTATTCCGCTTCATACAACGCTAGGCGGCGTCGAATCTGTTCCGGTTCCGATTTCTGCCATCTTTGCGCAAGCTCTGGTATTCGCTCCAATGAGGCCTGAGCAGATGCTTCCCAATCCCCTTTTTTCAATGCTGGATAAATCACTTCAAAATCTTCATCCACG
>JAKPYU010000206.1 GCA_029568995.1 Candidatus Omnitrophota bacterium
GGCGGGCTGGTGATAATCACCCCATCCACATCCTCGGCTTCCAGGATCTTCATGTATCCGCCGAGGCCCGTGTAGCATCGGGACTTCGGAACCTGAAAACGCTCCAGGAACCGCTCAAAGCGATCATCGAAATAGTCGTGCAAGGCGACAATCTGAAAATCGTCGGGGACATTCTCCTCGAACTTCTTGCAGACGAACCACCCGCGCCCTCCCGATCCGATCACGCCCAGACGGATCTTTGAATTCGCCTTCGTTCCCGCCACGGAACGCGCGCTGACAATGCTCAATCCCGCCGTCGTAACCGCCGCCGTTTTCAGGAATGTCCTGCGATTGGTCTTTTCGTCCTTCATGCCCGTGCCGTCCTTTCGTTTCAATGAGTAACGGCATGATCGTAACACATTCCACCGCGAGCGCAATATCCGGCAGCTCCTGAGAAAGCTCGCAACCGTCGCGCCGAGGAGTCTTGTGCTATCCGGTCAACCCCCACCTGACCTCCCCCGATCTTCGGGGGAGGAAGCTCTCCCAAAGTTTGGGGGAGACACAGAGGGGGTTGCGCGTGTCTTGCACTCCTTCCCCCCCATCCCGCATGGAGCGATCCGCGCAAAAAGGATAGAATACCTCAAAAGAATCATCTGCATTTCAAAGGTCTGCGCCATGTTGGAAATTCGCTGTCCCGTGTGCAAAAAGGTGCTTTCGGAAGGGCCGGAAACACGGACATTTCCGTTCTGCTCGCAGCGGTGTAAGATGGTCGATCTGGGCCGCTGGCTCGATGAGGACTACAACATCAGCGAACCCCTGGAACAGTCGCCGCATGACGAGGAATCTCCGCCCGAATCTCAATCGGTCTGATCTGTCCGCCGGAGTGCTCTCCGGCGTTTTGTATGTATCGGCCTTCCCGCCTTTTGGGTTCTGGATTGCCTCTCTGTTCTTTCTCGTTCCCGTCTTCGCCCGTTGCAGACGCCATGACAATCTCCGACAGTCCTTCTGGACAGGCTTCTTCGCCGGACTCGTCGGATGGTGCGGGCTGATCTATTGGCTGTGCCACGCAACCGGGGCGGGTGTAAGCCTGCTGGTTCTTGTTCTGGCTCTCTATTGGGGGGTGTTCTTTGCGATTGCGAGCCGGTTCCGGGCGACTCCGTTTCGGTGGATTTTCCTTCCGTTGGTTTGGGTGATTTTCGAAGCGGTCCGTTCCGTGGGTTACCTGGCATTTGCCTGGGGCCTTGTTGGGCAGGCGCTGGGGTCTTTCAGCCTGTTGCTGAATACGACATCGGTCACAGGCGTTCTTCCCCTCTCGGCCCTGGCGATTCTGGTCAATTTGGGCATTTCCGAGTTTCTCGAAACCGCCCCGGCCCCTCTCAGAAAGGTCTTCTTTCTCAAGTCGCCGGCCAGTCCTCCTGCGCATGGATCTGCGATCTGCTTTCTGGCGATCCTGACGCTGGGATTCGTGACGGTCTGCGGGCTGACATTGACTTTCAGCCCGGACGACACCCGAAAAGGCCAACCGCTACGTGTCGCGGCCATCCAGGGGAATTACCCGTTGGACGAAAAGTTGGAAGAGGATATCGACGCCACGCTGGACCGATACCTCGAATTATCCCGCTCGGCACGAGAAGAGGGCGCAGAACTGGCGGTGTGGCCGGAAAGTGCCCTCACTTACCCCTTGCGGTACTGGCCGGGAGTGGTGAACCGCGTGCAGGCGTTCTGCGATGAAACCGGCATGGATCTGCTTGTCGGAAGCGTGGACGGCAATCAAATCGATCTGGGAGAGGGCAGGGAACACTGGACACTCTACAATTCCGCGTTCCTCTTTCGACCCGGTGCGATGAAAGAGGCGGATGAGTACCCCTGCGATCTCAGCCCCATTCAACGCTATGACAAGATTCGCCTGGTTCCGTGGGGCGAGATGGTCCCGCTGGGGAAATGGTGGCCGTTCTCGCTGATCGAATCGGTGATCGAATCGGCAGGCGGTGGGATTTTCGAGCCGGGGACGGAAATCACCATTTTTGAGGGTCCCCATGGCGCAAAATTTGGCGTGTCGATCTGCTTTGAATCCACCCTGTCCGGCCTGGCCCATCAGCAAAGAGAACTGGGCGCGGATTTCCTGGTGAATATCACCAATGATGCCTGGTTCAAGAGAAGCACCGCGCCATACCAGCATTTGCAGCAGTGCGTTTTCCGGGCGGTGGAGAATCGCTGCTGGGTGGTTCGCGCGGCGAACACCGGATTCTCTGCCATTATCGACCCGCGTGGGGATATTGTCGCCTGCACGGATCTCTTCGAGCGTGGATATGCACTTGCCGACATTTATCCGGACTCGGGACGCAAGCCTCAGTAAGCCTTCCTGCGGCGATATGCCATAATATCTCCAATCATTCGCGAACTTCTGGCCGCTTTCCGCGTTGTTCTGTCGGAAGGTGCGCAATCCATCTTGGAG
>JAKPYU010000512.1 GCA_029568995.1 Candidatus Omnitrophota bacterium
CCACTCGCCGCCCGCAAGCAGCTCTGTCAAAAGATCGGTGACATTCACCCGGAACACACCGGTCGTGCCCGCAGGAATCGTTACCGGCAGAACGACCGTCTGATAGAAGGTCGAATCGCTGGCGCGTTCGCTGGGCGGGAAAGATCCTTCTGCGTCTTCATACTCCTCCGGCGATGCGTTAAGGGACCGCTTGACTTCGAGTATCAGATTCACGTCCAAATCCCCTGCCGGAGCAGTGGTAATATCGAAGATCAGCTCTGCAAACTCAACAGTTTCGCAATCGGAAAACGGCGTTTCCCCGAAATGGAAGGCCGCCGCCCGCCATTCCCACTCCACCGCCTGAGATTCGTTGGTCTCGCTGAAAATGACGCCCGCGCCGCCGATCATCACATCGTCGGTCTCCTCACCCAACGACCGGATACCGACTCCGGATGGCGGTTCCACCGGTGTTCCATCGAGGTTGGAATATTGTTCAAAGGCTTCATAGACATCGATGTCGGTGCGCACAGATTCCGTGATGGGACTGTCGTCATCCTTTGACTTATAGAAGCTTGGGCCGAATGTCCCGTAATAGAGGCGGGATTCATCCCAGCCGCCGAATATATAAGTCCATTCGAAACTGCGGCTGACACCGCCCGCGGAACCCGACGACCATGGGCGTTTCTTGGGCAGCAGGAAACCGTCGGCATCGCAGTCATACGGAGGCGAATCGTCACAGCCCGTGCAATCCTTGGTGTCCTTGTAGCCAAAGAACATGACGGCATTGTGCTCCGACAGACCGTTCATCAGACCCGCGGCGGTCAAGCTCATGGGATCGGCCGGGTCATAAAGAGGCGCAATGCTGTTTTCCCATGCGCTGTCGGCGATGCTGTATTCCCAGACATCGCGGTGACGAGTCACGCCGTCACGGCCGCCAATCACAACCAGCTTGCGGTTGTCCATCAGCACCGTGGCAGCATCTGCGTCGTTGTTGCGTTCTTTCTTCGTCTCAAACACGGGCACATAGGTCATGCTGGCGCCCCATCTCGAGGGGGGCAGTTCGCCGCCTGCCGGTTCGAGCTTCTCCCAGTGCGGAAGCTTGTCAGGCGAGGTCCACTTGAGCGTCCACATATCATTGAGGGCGCGGTCGTAATGGCCGGTCCACGCCGGCAGATTCTTCCACTCAACAACATAAGAATCAACAGGCGCTGTTCCGTCATGACCCGCCCATTCCCCATTGGCGTCCATGTTGAGATACACCTCGTTAGAAAGAATCCACGGATTGACCCCGCCAACGAAATTCGTAAACCCGAATCCGTCGCCGTTCAGCCATGTCCACGCGTTGGAGTCGCTGCCGTCATTGTATCCGCCGATGGCGATGTTGGTCTCCGCCCCGGTAAACAAGTTGGTGATGAGGTCATTTTCCTCCTGGCTTGCAATGCCCGCCAGTGTTCCATAGATGTTCCACGCAAACTCCGGATGGGGAATCGTCTCCGCCTCTGCAAACGCATCAAACCAGGTCCAGTTGGTATCCCCTGCAGGATAAATGGCATAGTCCACGTTTGTGTGGTAGGTGGTGTCAAGTTCGCCCCATTTCCCGCCAAGATTCATGCCGTCAATGAGTCCATCGTGATCCGAATCCTGGACAACGGGGTTGGAGCGCAGCGCGCGATCTTCCTCGCCGTCGGACAGGCCGTCATTATCGGTATCTGCATTCCAGGGATGCGTGCTCAGCGAGACGACAGAATACTCGTCAGCCGCTGCATCCAGCTGGAACCGGACACGATATTCACGGAGGTTCCACAAGCCGTCCACGTCCATGTCGCCGTTAGGCCCCAGCAGGAGATAGCGGGTGCTCATCTCGTCATAATCGGACGGAATCGGATCCATCGGATGCAGGCCGTTCAGGACTTCAAATCCATCGGGCAGTCCGTCGCCATCGCTGTCGGCATTGAAAGGATCGGAGGTATAGTCCCAAACGACCCCCGCATAGTTGATCGGGTCGAAACTGGCTGGCGGATTCCCGAACAGCGCATCGCGAACAAGGTATTCCTCAAGGTTCGACAGGCCGTCGCCGTCCGGATCTTCGTCCGCATCGAAGGGATTGTACGGATCCAGCCGGGGATCATTCCGGAAATTCCCAAACTCATCCATCACTTCCCAGCCGTCCGGCATGCCGTCGCCGTCGGTGTCCCAGTCAGTCGGCCCGTCAATATAGCCGTCCCAGTCCAGATCGCCGCCGTTCCAGCTCGGGAATATGCCGCCGTCCTGTATTCCGTCCATATCGCGGTCCCAGACTTCGCGTCCGTCAATCAGTCCATCGTGGTCGGTATCAATTTCCAGGGGATTCGTGTTGTAGACGTCAACCTCCTGCAGATCCGGCAACCCGTCCGCATCCGTGTCTTCCAGCTCCGGATTGGTGCCTTCCTGATATTCGCGCAGGTTGTTCAAACCGTCTTCATCTGCGTCCAG
>JAKPYU010000515.1 GCA_029568995.1 Candidatus Omnitrophota bacterium
CTGCGGGCTTGAGGGATCTCGCAAGAGTACCGCGAGGGTGAGCGCTAGATGGGATTTCCCCGTCCCATATCCCGCGATGGCCAGGTTGAACGGCTGCTCCTCCACTCCGTAACAACACCGCAAGAGCGAGCGGGTGAAGGACGCGGTGTCCTGTAGCGTATGACCGTGGGCGGTACCGATGTCTTCTTGCGAGACCCCATGATATTCCGGACCGTGAAAGACGAAAGACCCGGCGGCCGCCTGGCTTCTATCCTCATCGTTCGTGAACCAGCTGATATTGACCGCTCCGTTGAAGAGTCGGTCTCCCCGAAAAGTGACGAATTCCCCCAAACGTTTCCCCATGACAGCCTCCTCTTAGATCAGGTCATTGTAGATGCCTTTCCACACAGCCTGCGTGTCGGCAGTCGGCCTGAGCAGCCAAGGATCCATGTGCCGGTCAACCGCAATCAAGCCCTTGTTCTGAATCGAGCGGAGAACTTGGTTGAAAGTCTCGGTTTCCCATCCGGGTATTCTGCAACAGCCGGTCATCGCATCGAGATCCGAAAGAGAAACCTGTTCCCGTCCGGGGAAATGATCCTGCATGGCTTGGAGCAGCCATGCACCATAGGCGCGGCTGTACCCTTCACTGACAGGTGCGATCTTCCGTTGGACCACGCCATCCGTTTCGGCCAGCACGCCACAGATTCGAAAAGCGGCCTCATCCTCATACATGCCGATCAATGGGCCGATCAGGTTTCGGGATTGGACGCTATACACGACGGACAAAAGAGATTCAAGTTGCCGTCGCGAGAACGTCATGCCCAAGGAATGCCCTCCCGAACAGAAGGCCTGATACCAAACATCGGCGCCGGTGACGGGGCTGCACAAGTTGAAATGGGCGATCCATTGGCTGATTCCCAGCTTCAGGAACGGATCGTCCAGCAGTACCGCGCGACCAAACATTGTCAGATGAGGCCTTCGAATGGCACCTTTTTTTGAACTGTCTACCGTGACCAATCCCATCCCCCGACTGTAATCCAACGTCGGATCGACTTTACCGCTGGATTTCCCCGTCGGAATACCAGTCGCCTCGCTGATCGCCTGAATGTCTCCTTCCGCACCTGAAGCAGCGAAGCGTAGCATGGACGCGATGTACTGCCGCTCGGGTTTGAACGTGCGATGAAAGTTCCGGGACAGTCGACTGTTCTGTCGGTCGTCAGGCATGGAACCCCCGGTCTTCCAACGCAGCGATCCGGATGCGTTGTGCCTGGAACGTGAGCTTTCCGGTACTCTCATTGAGGCTCCGCCCAAGAGACCAGCATTCGCCGATCTGGAGAGATGCCAGCCTTTTTACCCATTCTTGCAAGGTTACGCTGCTTTTCGCGTTATGCAGCAATTGTGCATGTTCGCGCATCTCGTTTTCGGTTGGCTTGAAAAACAGCTTGTGTTCCGCCTGAAACAGCCGGCTTACCCGCGCATCGCTCACGCCCCCAACGCCTTTGACTGTTTGCGTTGCGGTGATCAAGGCCAGGCCGTGCTTCCGTCCCTCCGTCAGGTATTTGGCGACGGGGGCATCCGGCCCAAGATCGAGATTCTGAACCTCGTCCAGAACGACAATCCTCGGTGTATTCTTGTTCCCGCAGCTTGTGACAAACGAATACAGGTCCCAAAGGACGAACTCGATCACCGCACGAGCGGAATGCCTGTCCATCATGTGGAACTGGAAGATGTGACACCGATGTTCCAAGTCGGTGAAAAGCTGTTGCCAACCGATACCCGCCCGATCATCCGCGAAGGGGTTGCTGAAAATGAACTGTTTGAGCTTACTGATGGTTGTCCTTACCGGCCCGCTTGAATGAGAGCCGTCGTTGGTGTAGGTTTCTAGAATGTCAAGGACTTGTGTCAGGCTGAAGGTATCGCCGTGCTGGCGCACCCCCGCAGTGACTGCATCGATCAGAACAGAGAACTGTTGATCGCCCAAGTCGTAGACGCTTTTAAAGATCGCCGCGACGCGTTTGGCGATGGTAATCGGATTATCCTTAAACTCGATGCCCGCCTCATAACTGACCTGTCCCTTAAACGGGTTGATTGGGAGCGGTGATTTATGGATGAAGTGTTGGTTGGGTTTTAAATACAGTTGCGTCGCATTCTCCAGCTTGCTCGGAATGAAGCCGTCCGTGTAATCGATGATGA
>JAKPYU010000526.1 GCA_029568995.1 Candidatus Omnitrophota bacterium
CTCATGTGTGCAGAATCCCTGAGATATATTCCGGCACAGGATGCCTGAGTATAAGCGTTCTGGGAAGAGGGCTAAGCGGCGATTGGCATGTCTATTGCGAAAAATGCGTGGGGGAACATAGAATAGAGGCGACTGTTCCCCTGCCGTCCGGCTACTCTGCCGGCTGAGGGCAAGCCGAGGGTGGAGTGGCCTGACCGGCACAAGCACGCGGGAGAGCATCGGGCATGGGATGCCGTGCCCAAATCATTCTGAACTGATCGCAGATCGGCGCCGAGTGGTCCGCCGGACGGTATTCGGCGCCGGTCTCGAAGCTTCGGGAAGGCGCGGAGCGTATGAGTCCAACTGCCTCCATTGTTGACTGCCTACGGAAAATTCTGCCCATCCTGATCGTTTTTTGCATCCCCCTATCCATGAATTTCAGCAAGGTCGCCTGGGCCGCACCCGAATTTGTGATCGACGTAGGAGATATTCTTGAAATCCAGGTCCAGGACGAACCCATGCTCACCGTAACTCGCGAAGTGGACAGCGATGGGACTTTCCAGTTGCCGCTGCTGCAGAAGGTAGAAGCCGCAGGGAAAACCCCAACGGATCTGGCTCGCCATATTGAGAAACGTTTGGTCGATGAGGAATACCTGTGGACTCCCCGAGTGAGTGTAAAAATTAAAGAGCGCCCCGGATATGTCGTGCAGGTTCACGGGGCGGTCGGGCAGCCGGGAATGATACCGTTACAGGAGAAAATGCGGATTCGAGATGCTCTCGAACGTCAAGGCGGAATTCTTGAGGACCACGCGGCCCCGGAGATGATCCTGCGCGGGCGAAAACGTCCCACAGAAATTCGGATTGATCGTCACTTGCTCGTCTCGAAGGGGCTTGCGGGCAAGATGCTGAATTTCCTGCTGCGTCCCGGCGATGAGATCATTGTCCCCGAAGCCGGTCGGATCCGGCTCGTCGGCGCGGTCAAGGAACCGGCGGATGTGGCGCGAATCGCACGGATTACGCTGTTCGATTTCCTCGCCCAGGCAGGTGTGCAGAAAAACGAACTAACCGGCTGGATTGTTCTCCGGCGTGAGAATGCCGACGAGATCCTGGTCGATCCGGCAGCCATTCAGAATAACCGGCGCGCCGAAGATTTTGATTTGCAGGATGGAGACTGTGTGACTGTGCTCGGAAAAGGTGTGTACTATCTGGGCGGGGAGGTGGCCGAGCCGGGGATTCGGCAGTGGGATGACGCACTGACTTTGAAACAGATTCTTCCGTCGGTCGCATCAAAAGAGAACCATGATGAAAAAGCGCTGGAATTGATCCATCCAAGCCCGTTGAAAACAATGCAGTACCCGCTTGCCGTCATTCAATCGGCGACTGCACAGGATGTATTCATTCAAGAGGGAGATGTCATTCTGATTCGAAACAAGTCATCTGAGTCCGGGTAAAGCGTATGAAGTCGCGTTCTGCCACAAAACGGTTCTTCGGATGGCTGCGTTCCATCGTGTCCCTCTTGTATCGACATCGGGGTGTTGTTCTGGGAGTGACCGCTGCTGCAACGGCCTCGGCATTTGTGATACAGCATCTGCATCAGACCCCCCATCGCGCTACGGCTTGTCTGCACATCGAAACTGTCTCTATGACGGATGCGAAGAAGCCACTCGATCCGAACGCCGTCATCAATGAGCTGAAACGTTGGATGCGCCAGGATGGATTTCCAGCAAGGATTGTCCGAAAAACGAACATGCTCGACCGACCGGAAAGATGGATGCTGTCACGGTCGGGGATTTCGATTGCCTCCGGCAGTCGAACCCTGGAGAGTCTGCCCCCCACGACTCAGAGCGTCCTGACATCCGCGCTCTTATCCCAGATGACTGTGCGGGGGGACACCGAGAAGAAGGACCTGATTTATGTGGAGTTCACCTCTCCGGACCAGGTTGCCTCGGCATCGGTCGCGAATGCAATCGCGGAGGAAATCGCGGCGGGGGCGGGCTATGCCGCTTCGATACCGCCGGAAGATCGGGAAACGTTCGCGAAGATCGACGCGGGAATTCGACAAATCGACGAGCAAATCGAGGCTCTCAAAGAAGGTCAGAATGTCGCGGATATGGTGGAGAGCATCTCCGATACAGTCCTCCGCCAGACGGAAATGGTGGATCGGTTGCGAACCGCCGAAGCGGAAGCCGTAGAGTCCGAGATGAGTTACAACAGTCTATTTCAGGAGGATGGCACGGTTCGTCGCGAAATTTTGCAGTCCGAAAATCTGGATCGATTTCGAGAACAATGGAAAGAAATCGACGCGAAATGGCAGGACGTCTCCAAACGCTATCGAAGACGTCATCCGACTTATATCGCGCTCCAACGTCAGCGTGATGCACTGGAGACCGAAATCCGCAACGAAGAAAACCGGGTTATCGAACGGGCAAAGGCACGCCAGCAACAGGCACGCAGTACGCTCACCGCCTTGGAAGCACAGCATAAGGAACTGACGGAACAACTCGAAAAGGCGAATCAGCGCTATTCAACGATTCTCTCTCTGGAGGAAGAATTGGAGCGATTGCGCTCCGAACGGCAGGCGTTTTCGGAACGAGTCAATCAGGAGAAAGGTTCGGTGGAAAACGGGGAATCCATCGGGATCAAGGAAGTTCAGGTGTATTCATGGGCGCAAGCACCTGCAACGCCGCAGAGTCGTTCGCCCCGGTTTGTCCTGCTGATTTCGTTGCTCTGCGGACTGTGCGGCGGCATCGCCCTCGCGTGTCTCGTCGAGTTTCACGACCGAAAAGTGCGGAGTCCCGATGAGGCATCACGCGCTTCGGGGCTGCCGACCATCTCCGCGATTCCGATCTTCAAAATACCCCGTCCGCTTTCGGTCAGCCGGATCACCCAGGATTTGCCTCACTCTCCCGCCGCGGGATCTTTCCGATTGCTGGGCAGATTTCTGGACCCGATACTCGAACGACAGGGGATTCGCAAGATTTCCCTGTGCAGTGCACAACCCGGAGAAGGGAAAACAACCCTCGCTGTCAACCTGGCATCCGTACTGGCCCAGAGAGGGCATCGCGTGCTGTTGGTGGACGGCAATCTGCGCTCGCCGCAGATCCATTCCCTGTTTGAAAAGGACCTTGTTCCGGGATTATGCGATCTGCTCAAGGATTCTCTGAAGATCCAGGAGACATTAAAGCGAGTGGACATCCTCGGTGTAACGATTCTTCCGGCAGGCCGGGTGACCTGTGATCCGGTGGAATTGGTGGGGTCGCCGAAAATGCGGGAGGTTTTGTCGGAGTTGGAAAAGGAATTCAACCGGATCCTTGTGGATACCCCTGCGGGATTGATTGCCGCCGATTCGGCCCTGCTGAGCAGCATGACGGATGTCAGCCTGTTTGTGTCGAGCAGCGGGCAATCCACATCACGCGAAATTCAAATGGCCGTGCGTCGCATCCACTCCTCCGGCGGTAAAATCATCGGCATGGTAATGAACCGCTTGGAAGAGCATGAACTGGATATCCTTGCTTCCGGAGCATCGGAAAGAGGATCCGTCGTTCCCTTCCACGAGTCCCTGACAACCTGACTGAACAACCTTCCAGGCACAGCAGGCAAAGACGAAGCGGCTGTGATATGAATCCCCCTGCCGAGGCCGAAACGATAACTGGTATTGTCGAACGCAGGAATATGGCATAATGTGATATATTTGGTCGGGTCTTGGGGATTTCGGATCGAACAACCGGCGAGTCAACAACCGTCTCATTCGAAGGCGGGATAGATCTGTGCGAGCCAAAATGCAGGATTGAGATATGTTGAAAACTCCTATGACGCGGCGATTCCCTCCACGTGCGCCTCGCCGCGTCATCAACCGTCCCGTTCTGGTTCGAGAGGAAGGTTCTCTTCTGTGCTGGGGAGCACAGATGGTGGATTTCAGCTTAAGCGGAAGTCTGTTGGCGGGATTTCCGACTCATGTGGAGATCAAGAAGGGAATCGTCCTCGAGTTGATTGAGGGGCTGGACGTGGAGGGATTCAAACAGCTGGCTCCGTTGCTGTCGGCCCCCGATGTGCAGCGGTTTGAGACGATGCTGAAAAAACTCGGCAAACAATTCGGGCTTCGGAGATCGAAAGGTGAGATTACGCGGGTGCTTTCGGCGAAACAGCAATTCGCGATTCGATTCGATCAGGTCTCGGACGAAGGCCGAACCTATCCCCTGGCACAGAAACGCAATCCGCCCCTCCGTGCCGATTTCGCCTACGCGGAGCGAGTCGGAACATTTTCCGTAAAAGGCAAACTCACACCGGGCGCGGCAATCGACCTGGCAAAGGATGTTGTCCACGATATCCATCAATGTCTCGTCCTCGTGGATTTTTCGGGATTGACGGACGTGAACCGGATCGCCATTGAGAAGTTCTGCACCCGATTGCGAAGCGAATTGAATGAGCAGGACCTCGCGTATGCCCTGGCGGTGGTCAGCTCGCAGTCCTGGTGCCTGGAAGTGCTGGGGGAAATTCGCGGATTCCCAACGGTGCAGGAGGCGAAGGACGCACTATGCGGTGGGCTTGGAGCAGCTGAATCGGGATCGGGCAATGCCGCGGATATGACACCGGCAGAAACGACCGATTCGGCAGAGTCTTCATCCGAATCCTCCGGCTGATCTTCGGGGAAGGCACTCACAAAATTCTCATCCTGGCATTTTGAATCATGATTCCCCTGGATGTTGTCATAGTACCCGATCATCTGGCTCATTTCGTATTGGAGCGAAGCGCGGTTGTAGTGATCGACGTGCTCCGCGCAACCACCAGTATCGCGGTCGCATTACATTCCGGGGCGCGTGGGATTCTCCCGATCATGACGGTGGAGGAAGCCATTCGGATTTCAGGGAACATGCGTCGGGATGGGGAGTCGGTGTTACTGTGCGGTGAAGTCGGTGGCCTTCCGCCGGAGGGATTCGACCTGGGAAACTCGCCGCGCGAGTTCGTACCCGAACGGGTTCTCAACCGGCGGATTATGCTCAAGACAACCAATGGAACCGTGGCGCTTGTGCGGTCACAAACAGCCCGATACGTCCTTGCAGGTGCTCTGGTAAACCTCTCCGCAGTTGCGGAATTCCTGCACAGCCACCTGGAATCCGATTCGCTGGACCGGATACTCTGCGTCTGCGCGGGTCGGGAGGGGGATTTCAGCCTGGAGGACTTCTTCACGGCTGGAGGAATAGTAGACAGATTGCAGGATCTCTATCGTTCGCGGTTCGATCTCGGCGACTCGGCAGTGGCGGCGTTGGAGTACTTTCAATCGCACCGGGACAATCCATTAGCGGTCCTGGAACAATCCCGCCACGGGCGAGTGCTGAAAGGCCTCGGATTGGGCGCCGATCTCCCCGCCTGTGCCGCGTACGATTCATACCCCGTCGTTCCTCTGTGTGGTTCGGAAGGATGGATTGAGAAGGCTGAGATTTGACGGGAAACTATATGCGAACACGGCGATATTTTCGGCCCGGTCAGGACATCGTCCACACAAGAGGATGGTAGACACAATGAAAATGAGCGTAGAAGAAATTAGAGAGAGAGCAAAGGAACTACCTGATATCGAAAAACTGGCACTGGTGGATACGCTGCTATCACAGCTAGATTTGCCGGATGACACCCTGGATCGAATTTGGTTGGAGGAAGTGCAGAAACGTCAGCAGGCACATCGAGAGGGGCGTCTGGAGAGTATTTCTTATGAGGAGGTCATGGAGCCATATTCCCGGCCATGAAGGTACGATTTGTATCCACTACACAACAAGAAGTCCGAGACGCATTCGATTGGTACGAAAAGGAAATGCCGGGTGTAGGCTACAAATTCCTTGAACAGCTGGACCGGACAGTGCAGCGAATAGCCCACTATCCAGAGTCCTGCGCTGAGTATTCGAAAGAAATAAGGAGGGCACTGCTGAATCGTTTTCCATACGGACTATGGTACTGCGCGGAAAGAGATGAAATTGTAGTATATGCCGTGGCCCATTTGCATCGACAACCGCGCCACTGGATCGACCGAAATCCTTCGTCCAAATAGGAACCTTCCCAAGGCACTTGGATTCAGGGCACTTAGATTAAAGATTTGTCCCGATGGCTGCCTCCATCTTCCGCACCGAGCAAATCCGGTATGAATCGCACCACCCGGTTCCGCCCCTTCCTCTTGGCTTCATATAAGGCAAGATCGACCTCACGAATCAGCTGTTCATGATCTCGGGTCTCGGCCTGGAGAGTGGAAATCCCTGCACTGACCGTGACCGGAATCGAGATATTCTGGTGGGAAGCGGCAGATCCGGCAATCCCCAGGCGAAGCCTCTCGGCAGCGCCCATGGCTCCGTCCATTCCATCGGGCAAGATCACCAGGAATTCCTCTCCCCCGTAGCGCCCGATAATGTCCGTATCGCGCATGATCCGCCGGGTCTGCCGGGCCATGTGTCGCAAAACCGCATCACCCGCCTGATGCCCGAATTTGTCATTGACTCGTTTGAAATGGTCGAGATCGAAAAGGATTAAAGAGAGCGGGGAACCGTACCGACGCGCCCGTTTGATCTCGGATGCCAGCTCGGACTCCAGAGATCCCCGGTTCAGGAGACCGGTCAGAGAATCCTCCCGGCTCAATTTCTCCACCGAGATCAGCGCTTCATGCAGACGGGTCTGATAGATGCAGGTGTCGGTCGTATCCACAATGGTCAGACAGGCATACTCCACTTCCCCCTGCTCGTTCTTGACCGGCAGGAACGTGCAGTCCTGGCGCATCGCATCCACCCCGCTGGTGACCGGCTCGTGATGGCTGAAACGGAACAGGTAGGGACGCTGTTGCCAGGAAGTGAACGCGAAATTCTTCAGAAGAAACACGCTGCGGATTTTGCGCTCAAGCCACTTGCGCGGCAGATCGGGAAAACAGTCGAATAGGTTCTTTCCCTGAATCTCCTCGGCGCTTTTACCGCTGTGAACCTCCATGAACCGATTCCAGAGAACCACGTTCATATTCCGGTCCACCGCCATAACACCGACATTGATGCAATCGACAATAAATTCGGGAAGACGAGTCAATCGGGTCAGATCCGCCATTCAAAGCACCTCAATCCATTTGTCGAGGTCATGGCGCATTCTCTCAATGGATTCCTCTGGCATGAAAACAAGAACATGACTCAGAAAAGACTTCTCTTCAAGCCTGAAAGCAACCTTGAGAAACAGGGCGTATTTCCAGGAGACTTCGCGCTGACCGAAATACACTGTGAAAGAGGTTCTTTCGCACAGGATGGACGGAGCGGAATAGTGCAGCTCAATTTCTCCCCCCAGCTGCTCCGAAATGCTATTCAAACAGGCACCGATCAGAATGTTGGTCATATCCAGCAGCAGTTCCCGCTCCAGATGCTCCGAATGCTCCTCCTCATAACCCATCAGATCATGCAATTCACGACAGCCTTCCTGACTGTAGATCGCAATGGCTTCCCCGCTCAAATGATTGTAAAACGCCTGCCGGACGGCGGTGATTTCCTGCTCGTCCCCCAGGATATCGGCGATAATCCCGTAAAACTGGTTCGATTCGACGATGGCGGTCTGGGGAACACTGAGCTTCACGAAACTGTCCAGCAGTTCCGCAAGGGCAGCCCCTGCTTGACCCATGGCAATATTGATGATCTCTCTCAGGACTTCGTGATGGTCATCTGTGAATATGTCGATACTCATAGGAATCCGTTCTCTTCAAGGACCCTGGAAATGTCTTCGGGCGTAATGCACTTACCCAAAAAGGCCTTTGCACCCAGGGCAAGAACTCGTTCCCTGGCCTTCGGTTGGATGTCGGCGGTAACCACAATGACAAACGGCATAGAGTCCTCCGCCTGAAGGGCTTTAAGAACCTGATACCCATCCACCTCCGGCATAGTCAAATCCAGAAACATGAGATCCACTTTCCTCTCCCGGCAAGCGATCAGCGCCTCCTTTCCATCGGTCGCTTCGCGAATATCGACATCCCAATTCTTCGGCAGAGCATCTTTCAGCAGTGCCCGCGCAAGTTTGGAATCATCCACAATGAGAACGGAAAGAGACATGTGAATCTCCTGAAAGTCGGATTGGAAATCAATCGGAATGATGTGCGGTTTGTCCGCACGGCCACAAGGTCTGGCGGAATTTGTTTTTTGCAGAAATCAGGTCTGCGGGGATAGCCGAACAGTCGGCTATGATTCGGATTCCTTTCTGTGCGAACCGAGGAGTTCCTCGGCCACCTTTCGGCCATAGGCTATCGCGTAGTTCGTTCCCCGGTCCTCCGGGTACACTTGGGCCATGCAACAGAGCCAGAGACGGGGGACCGGAGTCCGGAACGACGGCCTGACTTTCGAATAGTTTAGCCCAATCACGGGCTGTGTGTAGCGTTCCCGCCATCTCCAGACTTGTTTTACCCAGTCGCGGCTGAATCCCCGGAACATCCGTTCAAGATGCGGAAGATAGGCATCCAGAAGTTCCTCCGCGCTCATTCGGTAATAGGGATCGTCCGCATCCAGGTACCGCGACAGGTACGCCATATACGCGCCGCCGTAATCCTCCGGGCGCTGCATATTGGTATGTTCGATCACGCCGGTGAACGGAATCGATGGGTCTCCCACATTCAGCCAATAGGCATCCGAAAGGGAACGGTCCAGACGCATCACAAGGCAGGTGTTTGCCAGATACTTGATTTGAGAAAGCTGCTGCCGGTATTCCGACGGGAGTTCCGGCGCAAGTTGAAGCAGGATTTCCGGGGCCGCCGTCATCAGGACACTGTCGAATGCATGGAATTGCCCGTCGGCCACAATGCCGGTCACGGCACCGTTTTCCACCTGGATGCGACTGACCTCCGAGTTCAGGAAAAACTCCACGCCACACTCACAAAGTTGCTGTTCCCATCGTTCAATCGCGCGCCCGAATCCCCCGCGAACATACCCCAGCCGTTCTTCCTGTTTCTTGCCGCGAGATCCGCCGCGCAATTTCAGCTTGTTCCAGATCCACACCGCCGCCACCTCATCCGCATAGCGACCGAATTTCCCGCGCAGCAGCGGCTCCCATACCCCACGGTAGACCGCTTCCCCGGCCATTTGTATGAGCCAGTCCCGCGCGGTAATTTGCTCCAGCGGTTGCCAGTCTTTCACCATGCGAACCTTGAGAGCCAGCGCTCCCAGGCGGATGCGATCCACGAATCCGATGGCGGTGAATCGAAACAGGTCCAG
>JAKPYU010000543.1 GCA_029568995.1 Candidatus Omnitrophota bacterium
GGAATCCGCATAGGTTGTTCCGGTTTGTGGACAAAAGGAATCGGCCCCTCAAAATAAGGCTCCAGAGGGGATGGCCCTTTGGACCAGTCATACGGCATCGAATGGACATCCGAGGCCCATAGAGGACTTGCCGGTTGAGGTAGAGGATTCGAGTCGGGCCGTTCACCCATGACTACCCGAAATCCGATCAGCCAATGGCAATCTTCCGGCAGCGTTCCGAGACGATTCGCGGACCGCAGGTATTCCAGGGTAGTGTGATGACTTCCGCCGCGAGTGACTTTGAATGTGCCTGACTCCCGGCCCACGGGATCGGTCTGGCTATTCGATTCGTAAGGTCCATACCAATCCGAGCACCATTCCTCAACATTGCCGTGCATATCGTAAAGGCCCCATTGATTCGGCGGTGTCACGCCAACCTGCAACGAAACCGCTTCGGGAGTCTGCCAGACATGTTCCTGGTGGCGGTCGTACGCTTCGGGTAGTTCATCGCCTGTGTGATAGGCGCTCGTGGTTCCCGCTCGACAGGCGTATTCCCATTCGGCCTCGGTGGGTAGTCGATAGGGTCTTCCTTCTTTTTCGCTGAGCCATTTGCAGAATCGGACCGCATCGTGCCAGGTGACATAAATCACGGCTTCTTCATCCTGAACGGATAATCCCTGTTTTCCGCGCAGCTGACGATGCGAGGGATCGAATTGCTCGTATTGCGCATTGGTCACTTCAGTTGCGGCAAGGTGGAAAGGCATAACGATCTTGACAGAGTGAACCGGCTGTTCATCGGGATCGCCGGTATCCGAACCCATTTGGAACTGACCCGGCTGAATTGGGATCATTTTCATGCCAAGAGAATTGGATATGGAATCCTGTGCAATCGCGCTCGGAATCGCCGCCAGAACAGTAAGAATGATGCCTGTCAGATAGAGATAATGATCGTTTGCCATCGGTTTATTACCTCATGAACGAGTTGATCTTTGGTGGGCTAGCCCGCAGACGGGCTTGAGCCCACCCTACAGCGGCTCCTCCTAAGAAAGATCGCCCATCGAAAGCCGGAGATCGCCACGTCGCCGCCTTTCGCAGACTCCGGGCGGCTCCTCGCGATGACGGGTCATCGCCGTTCCGCGAGGCCAGGCTTTCTTTTCCCAATCACCGGCTCCGCCGGAGGGAGGCTCGCGATGGCGATATATGTCAAGACTATTCATTTGCACTGGATTGCAATACTAGCCCTGTTCACCAGGTGGCTTTCGCCAAACGCTCGTTAATACGCGCCGATTCTCTTTTCAGAATCTCGCGCAACCGATCTTTCGTTAATGACAGCCCGCCGTCCGCATGGACCGGGCTGATGACACGGCTCAGTACACTCTCCAGATAGCGATATTCCGGGACACAAGGACGTGCCATTGCCCACTCGTACTCTTCTACGAAGGTCCGCAGATGCGGGTGCTTCTCGAGATAAGCGACGAATCGTTCACCGGTGCGGATGGAGTATCGAACGGGGAGATGCTGTATTTCTTCCACGGTGTCATAGTAGACATTTTCGCTCATCAGGTACTCAATTACTTTCCAGGCAGCATCCTGACGGCGCTTGTCGGACTTGGCGGAGATACAGAATCCGTACGCGCCATCGCTGTGACCGTACGTATTGATATGAATCCGTCCCGTCGGAACCGGCGCGACTTCGTAGTTCAGATGACGGTACATCCCGTAGGTCCCATCCGGCGTGCTCATTTTCATGCCTGTGTCGCCACGCTCGAATTCACCGTGCGGCGGGGCGGTCGTCAAAAGGCGCCGGTACAGATCCAGAGATTCGACACCCAAATCGCTATCGAGCAGTACACATTTGTTCTTGAAATCTATAAACGGCACTCCCATACTGATCACTTGTAACGCATATTGAAACGCGCACTGTTGATAGCCGAACACCTCGGATTTTCCATCGCCGTTCGTATCGCGTTTTATCCGCTGGGCAGAGGAGAGTGTCTCATCCCATGTCGCGGGTAGCCGTTCGAGTCCGGCGGAGTGAAACAGGTCCGTATTGCAGAACAGGCCGTAGGTATCGGCAATCAGGGGAATCCCCCAGAGTTTCCCGCGATACGTTCCGGTGTCCAGCGCTTTGCCATACCGACTCCGGTGGAAATCCTCGCGCTGGAGCGTCGTCGAAGAATCCAGGTAGTCATCCAGCGGAACAACCAGCCCGGCATCTGCCGCATGCGCCCAGCCGGTGGAGCGACCATAGTAGATATCCGCCTGTCCGCCCTCAGTGTACCAGAAGGGCACTTCCTCCAGGTGCTTTACCTCGTAATCCCACTCCAGGTCCCCATTCAGGAACTGAAGGCTAACGCTGATATCGTCATTTGCGGCATTGAATCGCTCAACAACCTGCTGAACGGACTTGCCAAGAGGGACTTCATGGCGCAGCGAAATCGACGTGTGCCTGCACGAAACCAAACCGCCGGATCTCGCACAGGAGGAACCGACCAAGCCCGCGACACTCGCGGCGGCCGTACTCAAAAATGCCCTTCTTGACTGCACCCCTTCTCGCTCTCCAACCATCCCCATCCCGACTCTCCTTTCTTAATGACGATCACTCGGACGTGCAGAGTCCATTACGGCTGATAGAACTGCTGTGCGTTCTCTCTGGTAATCACCGGCGTATCCAGAGAGATATTTTTCTCGACCGTTTCACCGTTCAGGATTTTTGTGGCGATCTGAACGGCTTCCTTGCCGCAATTCGGATAATAAAATGTGGCGGTCAGGATGCCATCCAGAACCATTTTCGCGCCGCCGTCAGGTCCCGGCAGACCATCCACGCCGATGAACAGCATGTCTTTCTCGCGCCCGACATTCTGCGCCGCCAGGTAGGCCCCCATCGCCATGGGGTCATTGTGCGCATAGACCAGGTTGATGTTCTCGTTCGCCTGAAGGACCGAGGGGAACTGCTGATTGGCCTCATTCCGCAGCCAGCGTGCCTCAAATTCGGCGATGATCTTGATGTCGGGATATGCGCTGAGGGCCTCGCGCATCGGGATGCTGCGGTCCACGGCAGGCGGGGACCCGGCGAGTCCCTTGATTTCGATAATGTTCCCTTTCCCTTGGAGGATTTCCGCGATGAATTCGCCCGCTTTTCGACCGATTTCCTTGTTGTCGCCACCCACGAAACAGGTGTAGGAATCCCCCACAATCGCGCGGTCGATCACCACCACCGGAATGCCGGAATTGTAGACCTCCTGGACGACCGGAGTCAGCGGGGCGGCCTCGTTGGGAGACACCATCAACAGGTCGATTTTCTGGGTCAGGAAACTACGAATCTGGGAGACCTGTTCGTCGTTATCCTGGTGCGCATCGGCATAGATAATTTTCATATCGGGGTGGTTGACGGCTTCGTTCTGCACAGCGGCATTCATCGCCTGACGCCAGGGTTCCTCAAGATTACACTGAGAGAATCCCACGAGGTATTTGTATTCTTCTTTTGCTCCGCACGAGGCGAGCAGCAAACACAACGACAGCGTTCCAAGAATGCACAGTCGGTTCATTTGTCATGCTCCTGATCGAGGAATGCCGGATTGTATCCCGCAATGGGCGGGGGTTGAAAGGGGGTGGTACGGGAGAGAGGACGAATAGGACCAATGGGATCAATGGAGAATCCGAGGAAAGAGAGAGAATCTTGCCTCTTGGAGAAAGATGTCTCAGTGCATGGTGGAGGGGGGAGAGTCTTTTTCGTTTTCGAGGAAGAACTCTTCGAGTTCCTCTTCGTCCGCTTCCCCAATCTCATCGAGGGACTCTTCGTCTTCCGTCCCGTCGCTGAGAAAATCATCCAGCATTTCCTGCTGTTTTTCGACGATTTCATTGTAGATTTCCACGGCTCCCTGGACCAGCATTTCGGGGTCTTCATTGGGAGACATATCGGTAATCTGGCGATGGACCGCGCTGACTCCCGCCTCATGAAGCGTCTGGATCAGTTTCAGCAGAGACACTTCCAGCTGCACGAGCTCCAGCAAGGGGATCTCGACCGACATATCCATCGGATTCAGATAGTGAGTCGGCTTATTTTTCCTGGCCATGTTTCATAATCCCTCAGCATACGTTTCCGCATACCATTATAGCAATATACTCAGAATAAAGCCCACCCTCTCGGAAAGAAAGGGAGATTCGGGGAGGCCTCAGATTCCCGGTCCCCTTCGGTGTGCGGGATGGGGGTGCATACTACACGCAAGAGTGAGTGACGCCAACACAATCCGATCAGGACAAGAGACCACGCAGGAGATCTCGGTGTTCGGTCAACGAAGCGCACTGAAGTACCTGATCTATTATGTGACATCGCGGTGCAACCTTCGATGCAGCCATTGTTTTTACACCGAGGAGTTGTGCAGTCGGGACGATTTGTCGCTGTCCGAGATCCGGCGATTGGCGCACGGGCTGAATCCATTGGCGTTTCTTCGGATTACCGGCGGGGAGCCGTTTCTGCGATCCGACTTACCGGAGGTGATTGAAGCATTCGCAAACGAGGCGGGAGTGCGTCGAATGGGGATGATCACAAACGGGACGTTGACCGAGGCCATCGAGGCGAACGTGAAAGAGATCTTTCTGCGCTGTCCATCGCTGAACCTGGATCTGGGAGTCTCAGTGGACGGTTTATGCGAAACACATGACCGACTGCGAAACCGATCGGGGGTGTACGAACAGTGCCGGGCAACGGTCGAGCGTCTTGTCCGGATGCGGGAACACCTGCCGGGACTTCGAGTCTCTGTGGTGGTGACGGTTTCCTCCGTAAATGTACAGGAGTTGGGCGACCTGTTCGACGAGTTGTCCAGGTGGAATATGGACCGGATTTCGCCGAATCTGCTTCGCGGCCATGTCGCGGATTCCTCCGTGACCGGGGTGTCCTTTGGCGAGTACGAAAAATTTGCCCTGAAGTGCGAGGCCTATCATCACGCCCGAAGCGCGGACATTCGGTCGGCGGTACAACGCGCCAAGAACGTTCTCACACGAGAGGCGATCCGCGAGATTCTGGCGGAAGATCATTCGCCGATCGCCTGTGCTGCCGCATCCCGCATCGGTGTGCTGTACAGCGATGGAACGGTGAGTATCTGCGAACCGCTGTTCCATGAATATCGCACAGACACAGAGAAGAAGGGAGTCGATCCGGTGCTGGGGAATGTGCGGGAAGTCGATTACGATTTCTGTGCCTTGTGGGAATCCGAGCAGGCTCGACAGGCAAGACAGTGGATCAAAGACTCCAATTGCCGCTGCACACATGAGTGTTTCCTGACGGCGAGCATATTGTGGGATCCCCGGCGTTACCCGCGATTGCTGATGGAATCCATGAAGGAGATCCTGTTCAGGTAGATCAAGAGGCGACACAGCCGTGCGCCCCTATCGGAGGCAAGAAATCATGTCCACAGAACGATATGTTCGGATTATTGCTGGAACGGTGTTGCTGATCGGCCTTGCGTTGGGAACCTGGGTGCATCCGCTGTGGTTCCTGTTACCCGCGTTCGTCGGATTGAACCTGATTCAATCTGCGTTTACGGGCTTCTGCCCGCCGGAGATGATCCTGAAGAAGTTCGGGGTCAAGACCGAGGGGGAATTGGCCCTGGAGAAAGAAAAGAGGAGTTGCGGGGCAAGGGAGTGAGTTTAAATATATCGACAGGCAGGGACGCCTGTCCTACCGGGAACAACCCTCACCCCAACCCTCTCCCGGCGGGAGAGGGAGAAGAGGGGCATCTCCCAAAGGGAAAGAGATAATAAATCCCGTCATTCCGCCGAAAGCAGGAACCCAGGTCGTCGTAGGGGCGGACGGCCCTCCGCCCGTGCAATTACAGCCATTTCTCGATAAAGGCGAAGCCACCTTTGCCGTAGAAGGAATGGCCTGCGTCGAAATGCTCCGAGTCGATTCGGTCCTCTGCACCGAAGACCTCGTAGATCTCCCGCGCGCGGTTGACCGCATCTTTCACACCATCAATCAGGAAGATGTTGTCCTGTATCCCGGACTCGACAAAGAACGCGCGGGGCGCAATCAGACCCGCAAACTCCGGCATGTCCGCCACTTTGAATATCCCCGGAATGTAGTTGTCGATGCAGTGGGACACCAACATGATGCAGTGATCGAAAGTGCAGAAATACCCGGACGGGAAAGCCACCTTGATCCGGGGTTCGACACAGGCTGACCAGAACGTCGTCGTGCCGCCGCCGGATATCCCCATCGCACCGATTCGCTTCGGGTCGATTTCATCCCGTGTTTCCAGGTAGTCGATGGAACGAATGACATCCCAGACGCGCCAGCCGATCATAGTTTCGCCGATCATAAATGCAATCCCCGATGTCGGATTGCAGGAACTGGCCCCCGCACCTTCCTTTTTTGCGCGTTCGCTTCGACGCTCGCCGAAGGCGAACTGCTCCACGGCAAACGCTGCAATTCCATGGTCCACGCACTGCAGGGCGAAATCGTTCTGATATTCGCCATAGGTCTCGCGCATGGTTCCGTCTTCCTTGATTCCCACGATGTCATCGACTCCTCGCCCATGGCCGGGCAGACAGATCATGCATCGGCCCGGAGTGTCGAATTTCTTCGGCAGGAGCATGTAGGCCTTGACCGTCAGGTTCTCGCGGCTCTGAAAAAGGATCTTCTCGCGGGTGTAATTGGGGAATTCTTTTTGTTCCACGATTTCCGGATCGAGTTCGCACTTTTCGGGGAATCCGCCGAGGTATTCGATCAATTTCGGGCGCATTTTTTTCTGCCAGGCGCGTGCTTTCTCGGCCGTTTTTGCTGTAAAGGCCTTTGGCGGTCTGGCCTCTTCGATACGCATTTTTGTGTATTCTTCGCTGTCCAGAACCCGATGGACATCGGCGGCCTGTACGGGAGTCGATCCGCCCGCGCCGAGAGTAATAGCCGTGGCAACAAGAGAAGAGGTTTCGAGGAATTGGCGACGATCCATTTTGTGCACTCCGGATATATATTTTTGGAGACTCAGGATACTCTTCGCGGGGGGATTCGTCAAAGTGGACGGACACGGACGAACACAGACGAGCACGGACGGGCACGGAAAGGGACGGAAAGACAGGCATGTGGTTCAGAAAGAATAACCACTAAGACACAAAGAACCACTCCATACTTTTATATTTTGCGTCATATCCTTCATCTGGTGGTCTGTAGTGAGTGGAAGCACAAGACTTGCTTTTTAGCGAGAATTTACACCTCCTGCAATGGCAAGGAAATTACTGCCGGTGCAATTTTGTTACGAAAAATGCAAAAAAACGGTTGATTCCGGCGGCAAGGAGAGTATAATGCGCATGGGTAGTCCTGTCCGAGGACCGGATTCCCGTGTGGTTCTCAGTTGGCGGCGTTGTGTTTTGACGCTCCCATTTTGAATTGCCGAAGGGCACTGCGATGTCTCCAGGGTTCAGGCTCCGTCATGGGGCTGCGTGGCTATTATTATTTGTAATCGGCATTGGGCTGTTCAGCTCCATGGCTGCGGCTCAACATATTCCGATTACGTCCACCGCCAAGCCGGAAGGCCCCTCCTCCGAACCGCCGCGCGATTACTCCATCAATCTGCAGCTGCTTTTTGTTCTGACCGTCCTGGCTCTTTTGCCCTCGCTTCTGATTTCGACGACTTCCTTCATCCGAATCTCCATTGTCCTGGGATTTCTGCGCAGAGCGCTCGGAACTCAGCAAACCCCATCGAACCAGGTCCTTGTGGGGATCTCCCTCTTCCTGACCGTGTTCATTATGTCCGGCGTCTGGGAGAAGGTGAACCAGACTGCCATTCAGCCTTACCTGCGGGGCGAATTTGAGGCGATTCAGCTGGGCGAAGAAGCTCCCGATCTGTTTGATGGCAAAGCGGAACGGGAGATTCTTCCGTTCGAGATCATGGTCCGAAAGTCTCTGCTGCCCATCCGTGAGTTCATGTGGTACCAGCTGGGCAGTTCGGGTTCGGAAGTGGCGATGTTCATGGTGATGGCGCGCCTGCCCAAACCCAAGAACATGGAGGAAGTGCCCACGGTGGTTCTGATCCCGGCTTTCATGCTCAGCGAGCTCAAGAAGGCCTTCATCATGGGATTCATCATTTATATCCCCTTCGTCGTTCTCGACATCGTCACGGCGTCGGTGACCATTTCCATGGGGATGTTCATGCTGCCTCCGGCGCTGCTGTCTCTTCCGTTCAAGGTGATGCTGTTCACGATGATCGACGGATGGACGCTGCTGGTGAAGGCGCTGGGGTTTTCATTTTATCAGCACATGCCGATGGGATAGGCACGATTCGGAAGGATGATGCGCGATGCAGATGGGTATCAGTATGGAACTGGTCATTCAGCTGGGGCAGGAGATGCTGTTCAACTCCCTGTTGATCGCATTCCCGATGCTGGGAGTGGCGCTGGTGGTGGGAGTGCTCATCAGCATTGTCCAGGCGGCCACGCAGGTGAATGAACAGACACTCACGATTGTCCCGAAGCTGGTGATTGTGGGTGCTGTGCTGGTGTTCTGTATGCCCTGGATTCTGAATGTGCTCATCGGCTATACGATCAACCTGTTCAACATGATGCCGATGCTGATCGGGGATTGATCTCGATGAGAAGGCGGACGGCTGTTGGAACCATTTCTGCAGATATCGCAGGGGCCGGACGGTCCCGTGTTGTCCACGATGGAAGGACGATTGCTGACGTTCTTCCTGGTGTTTGTGCGCTGTATCGCCCTGATTACATCCGCCCCGATTCTCAATTCCCGGTCGGTGGATCGACTCGTCAAAGGGGGTCTGGCATTGGGGATTTCGTTGATCGTGGAGGCGGCCCTGCCGGCTCATCAGTACAACATCGTGAATTACATGAGCCTGATTCTCCTGGTGTGCGGTGAGATGTTGATCGGTTTCATGATGGGTTTTACGGCCCAGATTCTCTATCAGTCGGTGGGGCTGGCCGGTGAGGTGATCGGTCAGCAGGCGGGATTCGCCATAGCGACGGCATTGGATCCGGCGACGGAACAGGATTCGGCACTGATGGAGCAAATCATGCTGATGATCGCGACGCTAATCATCCTGGTCTCGAATATGCACCTGGCTTTTCTACAGATTCTAGCGGAGACCTTTCGGGTGGTGCCGCCAGGAAGTGTGGTCGGACTGAATGGCCTCGGCAAGGCGGGAGAGACCATAGCGGCCACCCTGTCGGGAGCCGGTCGAATTCCGGGATTTTACGAGTTTTCCGTGCGACTTGCAGCGCCCACGGTGATCGCGCTGATCGCACTGAACGTGGCGGACGGCATCATGGCGAAGACCTCCCCCCAAGTCAACATTATGGTGATCGGGTTCGCGTTGCGGCTGGTTTTCGGTCTGTTCGTGCTGATTATCACCATGCCGACCATGTGTTTGTTGATTCACGATTACCTGGATCGGTACCCGGACTGGGCGCGGACGGTAATGAGCTGGCTGAGAGCATAAGGCAGGAAAATGGCGGATACGGAGAGTGGACAGGAAAAGACGGAACCTGCGACGTCGCGACGGCGCGAGCAGGCCCGGGAACAGGGACAGGTTCCCAAAAGCATGGAGGCCAACACGGCGATCCTGCTGCTGGCTGCCCTGATCCTGTTCTATTACTATGCTCCCCGCTTCTTCGAGAGCCTGTGCGAGATCATGGCCTATTACCTCCAGAATGCGGCGCGCATTCCGATCGACGCAATCAGTTTTCCGGCGCTGGTTTATACCATTTGTGTACAGCTCGTCGATCTCCTCTGGCCGTTTGCTCTGACTTTCATTCTGGTTGCTGTTGTGATCAATCTCGTCCAGGTCGGATTGCTGTTCAGCGGCAAAGTCCTGGTTCCGAAATTCGACCGACTCAATCCCAAGAACGGTCTGAAGCGCGTATTCTCGCTTCGCGGTGTCATGGAGACACTGAAATCCGCTGCCAAGTTGATGATCATTGCCCCCGTCATGTACGGAGTGATCTATTCGGAGATGCCGATTCTTCTGGCTCTCGATCGAATGCCGGTGCGGGATATTTTTGTGGAGTTGGGCCTGCTGACCTATCGGATGGTGTTTCGCGGGATCATCGTTCTGCTCATTCTTGCCATCATCGACTACATCTACCAGCGCTACGACAACGAGCAGCAACTCCGCATGACCAAGCAGGAAGTGAAGGATGAGATGAAGCAGACCCAGGGCGATCCACAAATCCGTGCCCGAATCCGGTCCATCCAGCGGGATATCGCGCGGCGGCGGATGATGGGAGCGGTTCCCGAAGCGGAAGTGGTGGTGACCAACCCGACGGAATACGCGGTAGCCCTGTCGTACAAGCAGGACAACATGCCTGCCCCGAAGATCGTAGCCAAAGGTCGCGGATATATCGCGCAAACAATCAAGCAGATCGCACGTGATCATAATGTGCCCATCTACGAAGACCGATTACTGGCCCGCACTCTGTTCAAGCTGGATGTCGGGTCGTTTATCCCACCGGAATTGTACAGGGCGGTAGCGGAGATCCTGGTCTGGGTGAACCAGATCACCGGCCGGTACCAGGATGTGATCGAACGTCAGACGCGGGAACAAGAGAGGAATACGGCGTAGGAGGTCGGCGGGGGGATTGGACCGATCAACCCCACCCTACCCTCCCCAATCTCGGGGAGGGAAAGACCAAGATCTTTCTCGCAAGAGTCAACGAGTGGGTCTGAGATCGCGACGGACAAGAGAATCAGGGAACAGGCAAAGCGGCTGAGGTAACCATGGCAGAAGCAGGTGGATTGAACCAAATCACCAAACGAATCACCGGCCCGCAAATCGCGAATGCGATTGCGGCGGCGATCTTCGTAGCGATTTTGGGGATTATGCTGGGTGCAGTCCCGCCCGCGGCTTTGTCGATGCTTCTGGTGGCCAACATTGCCCTCTCGCTGCTGATCTTAATGCTGGGAATCTACCTGGAGCGCCCGCTGGATTTTTCTGCATTTCCCAGTGTGCTGCTGATGATGACGTTGTTTCGGCTGGCCCTGAACGTGGCCTCGACAAAACTGATTCTGACATCCGGTGGTCCGAATGCGGGCTTGGATAAGGCGGGCGCAGTGATCCAGTTCTTCGGGGAAGTCGTGGCCGGGAATAATCCGGTGATCGGTTTTGTGGTGTTCATTATCCTGATTATCATCCAGACCGTTGTGATTACAAAAGGTGCGACCCGGATCGCCGAGGTAGCCGCGCGATTCACATTGGATGCCATGCCCGGCAAACAGATGGCGATTGATGCGGACCTGAATGCGGGTCTCATCACCGAAGCCGAAGCCCGCAGCCGTCGGGCGACCATCTCCCGCGAAGCGGATTTTTATGGGGCCATGGACGGCGCGAGCAAGTTTGTCCGTGGGGATGTGATTGCGGGGATCATCATTACGGTTGTCAATATCATCGGCGGCATTTTCGTGGGATTGATTCAAGAGAATTTAGAGTTCTTCGAGGTGTTGCGGCGGTACACAATTCTGACAATCGGCGATGGTCTGGTCAGCCAGATTCCCTCGCTGATGGTGTCCACCGCAGCGGGTGTCGTGGTGACGCGGGCCGCCACGGATGAGGCCTTGGGAGCCAATCTGTCCCAGCAGATTTTCGCGAAACCGGAAGCCATGTTCGCCGCGTCGTCTGCGCTGGCGCTGATCGCTACGATTGGCGCACTTATCTCGCCAAACATTGTGCCGTTCTTCCTGGCTGCCGCGGTGGTTGTTGCGGCAGGGGCCTATTTCAAGCGACACCTTGAGACAGCAAAACGGGCAAAAGAGGAAGAACGCCAGCGCGAAGAGGAAGAAGTGGCGGCTGAAGTTCCGGAAGCGGTGGAGCGCCTGCTGGAGGTGGATCCGATGGAGATTGAAATCGGCTACGCCCTGATCCCCGTGGTCGATGCCCAGCAGGGGGGCGATCTGCTGGACCGGGTGTCTGCCATTCGCCGTCAGACCGCCGTCGAGCTGGGTATTGTTGTACCACCGATCCGTATCCGCGACAACATGCAGCTGCCGCCGAGGGTGTATGTCATTCGCATTCGAGGAAACGAGATGGCCCGTGGAGAGCTTCGTCCCGACCGTCTTCTTGCGATGCACCCCTCCGGCCAGGATACCGACGAAGAGATTCAGGGGATCAAGACGCGGGAACCCGCTTTCGGGCTGCCTGCCAAGTGGATTGAGAAAGACGAGCGGGCCAGGGCAGAAATGGCCGGATACCAGATTATCGAACCGGCGGCGGTACTCGCGACACACCTGAGCGAAGTGATCAAGAACAACGCTCACGAGATCCTCGGTCGACAGGAAGTCCAGGAGCTGCTCGACAACCTGAAAGAGCGGAACGCCGTCCTGGTGAAAGACGTGCTCGAAACGGTTCACGTCAAAGTGGGGATCATTCAGAAGACACTCCAAAACCTGCTTCGGGAACGGGTTCCGATTCGCAACCTGGAGGTGATTCTCGAAACCATCTCGGATTATGCCGAATCGGCGAACCACAACCCGGACACTCTCAGTGAGTATTGCCGGATTGCACTGGCCAGAACGATTACTCACGCCTACCTGGATCAAAACGGGAAGCTGCCGGTGATTAATCTGGATCCACGGATCGAAACGAAGTTGCTGGATGCGATGCAGAAAGCGGGACCGGCGGGAATTATGGCCGTGGACCCCGGTTACGGCGAACGTCTGGTCGGGCGCGTTTTGAGCGAGGCGGACCGGGTGATCAGCCAGGGTCTGCATCCGGTTCTGATGACATCGCCGCAGATCCGGTCGCATTTGAAGCGGATGTGCGAGCGAAGAATCCCCAGTCTGGTGGTGCTGTCATTCAATGAAGTGGCGGCAGAGGTCAACCTGCGCCGCGTGGGGACAGTCCCGTTTGAGGACGCCCCGCGCAAGGCAGAGGAACCGGTGGGAGCACCGGCGTAACAGGAAGTTCGAAAGTGAATTCGTAAGGCATAGAAAGGAAGGGCCGAATCGTGCGAGTTAAAAAATTTACCGCTCCGACGATCAGCGAGGCCATGCGTCTTGTGAAAAACGAACTGGGGGAAGAGGCGATCATTGTTCACACACGAGAGCACCGGAAACCGATCCTGGGACTCTTCGGACGGCCGTTTGTGGAAGTGACCGCCGGGACAGGCCTCGGCTCCGGCAAGTCCGCCGGAACGACAAAGAAGTCTCCGGAAACGCCGGTCCCGGTTGCACCCCCTCCTCCCATCATGCCCCCACCGGCGAGCGCGAATCGCGTGGATCGGGTCGATCTCAGCCCGCACGCCATCCAATCGCGTACGGCATCCTCGGAATTGAAAGAGCTGGCCCGCTCGGTTCTTGCGCAGGCCGGTCAGTCACCGGAGAAACCAAGCGAGGAATCCATTCGCCGAGATACCCAGGATGCATCCGTCATGCTGGATAAAAGGCTGGCATCGCTGGAAGAACAGATGATTCGCCTGAGCGGTTTGATCGAGAGAGCCGCCGTTCCCGCCCCCTGTACTGAGTCCGCTCCGGTCATCTCCAATCCCTGGAAAGACTATCTCCTCACGCAAGAGATCGAAGAGTCTCTGGCGGATGAAATCCTGGACGCGGTTGATGGAAAGGTGACGCGCCGAACCATACGGGAAGAAATCATTCGGCGTCTCACGGTGACCGGCCCCATCCTCGCCGATGAAGTGAAATCGGGTACCAAGGTGGTCATGCTGGTGGGACCGACCGGAGTTGGAAAAACCACGACACTGGCGAAAATTGCGCCGGGATTTACGCATCCGACCAATGGGACACGCCGAAGCGCGGTGTTCATGACCGCCGACCTGTTCCGAATCGCCGCCGTTGAACAGCTTCAGAAGTACAGCGAGATTCTCCGCGTTCCCCTGGAAGTCGTGTATTCGCCCGAAGAAGCCGCCGCGGCCATTCAACGACACCAGGATGCCGACTTGATCCTCGTGGATACCGGTGGAACCGGACAGCGGAATGAAAGTCAGATTTCCAACCTGGCCGCCATCGCAAAAGCCTGCCAGCCGGTCGAGGTCCACCTGGTTGTTGCGGCAACGACCAAGAGTTGCGATCTTCGAGACATTGTCGAGAGATTTCAGGAACTGGGCCCACAACGGTTGCTGGTTACAAAACTCGATGAGTCTACCGCGTTCGGGAATATCCTCAACGCAGTTGTTGCATCCGGCCTGCCGGTATCCTATATGACAACGGGCCAGATGGTCCCCGAAGACATCGAGGTAGCCACATCGGAACGACTCGCGGATCTCATCCTGGGAACCGGAGGGCCGCAAGAGGTCCCGGAACCCGTGAAGACACTTCACCTGAACCCTCAAGACTTTTCCGAAGAGGAGTTCATCCCGATTGCCGAACAGGTGACTGAGAGGATCGCCCTTGCCGGAGGTGTCCGAAATGCCTGACAACATTCGCGATCAAGCAGAGGGCCTGCGACGTCTCATGGAATCCGGCGAGATCCCGGAGTCTGCCGCCCATGAGAGCGCGGTCGCACTGGAGGAACTCCCCGAAGATCCTTCCGTCTCCGGGGATGGCGACTCCTTTGTTGTGGACGCCTATTCCGAGGAACTGTCCGCCGAATCGTCCGGCACGGATCTCCTGCTCGACACATCGCATTCGACGGAAGTCTTTCCGGACGCCGATTCGCTTTCTCCGTCCGCAGTTCTTCGAATTCCCGCCGTAAAACCGCTGGAGAAGCCGCTCCCGAAGGGCCGGGATCAGCTGGGCATCCGGTCGGATACAAAGGTGATTGCCGTGACCAGCGGAAAAGGGGGCGTCGGGAAGACCAACCTGGTGTGTAATCTTGCGTTGGCCCTGGCGCAGATGGGACGGCGGGTGATTGTGTTCGATGCGGACCTGTCGCTTGCGAATATCGACGTCCTGTTGGGTATTTCCCCTCGATTCAACTTGTCCCACGTCCTTTCCGGTCAGAAAACACTGCGCGAAATCCTGGCGACCGGACCGGAAGGGGTTCGGGTTGTGCCGGGGGGATCAGGGATCGAGGAACTGGCAAACCTGGGTCCGGAGGAACTGGAGAATCTCCTCAATTCCTTTGAGGAACTGGATGGGGAATGCGATCTCCTGCTGATCGACACCGCTGCAGGCATCAACCACTCCGTCTTGAGTTTCCTTCTGGCTGCGGACCAGGTGCTGGTAGTTACAACTCCCGAACCGACCGCGTATACGGACGCCTACGCGCTGATCAAGATCCTCGCGCAACATGCCCCGGATAAGCGGGTGGGAGTGACGGTGAATATGGCCCGCAACAACCGGGAAGCAGCGGACGTGACCCGGTTGATGCTGCAAATCTGCCGGACCATGCTACACACCGGGTTCGACAATTTCGGCAGCATTCCCAGGGATATGGAGATGCTTCAGGCGGTGCGGGAACAATGTCCCCTGTTGTTGCACAGCCCGTACAGTCCGGCATCCAAGAGCATCCGACGCCTGGCGTGCTCGTTGCTCCAGGCGGAACGGCAACTGGCATCCTCCGGGGGATTGCGCGGATTTATGAACCGCCTCCTCGGAAGAGCGCGATCCACGGCGGCCTAGCCATATTGTATGATTCGAGAGGCTCTGATAATCTATCCAGCTGCAAGAGAAGGAAATCCAGGAGATTGGAGCGCATTGGTGAAGTCGGTTCCGGGTTCCGCAAATGGATAAGCGCCGTCTGTTTGAGAACATCGCTCTGATCAAGAAGCGCATCTTCGCACTGACGACATTTGCGGGATTCAGTGTCGTATGCGTGGCCACCGTCTATGGCAAAGGGATTGATTTCCTTGCACTTTTTGTGAATAGTGCTGTAGCGATGATCGTATTCGGCCTGCTGGGGTTCGGTACAGCGGCTCTGTATGAACGGCTGATCGAGAATCCGCTCATCGACAGCTACCGGGAGGAAGCACGCCAGCGGATTCGAAGCCTGCAGCATGGCGAGCCGGAGATGCTGGAAATGGAGGTTCCCGTGTCCGAGCTTCGGGCGGGAATGGCGGTATGTCAGCAGGTTGACAGCGCCGAAGGCGCATTGCTGGTAAGACCCGGTGCGATTTTGACGGACCGGTTGATTCTGACCCTGCAAGAGAATGGAATCGAGCGAGTTCGAGTTAAGGCCCAACGAAGCAGCTGAGAACAGCCATATTGAAAAACCTCCGGCGGCTCTCGGTCGGAAATCCCTGAGACCGGCGGACAGACAGCACGATGCGATCACGCGACACGACAACGAGAAAAGCCATCAGCCCGGAAGAGGAAGCCGAGTTGTGGCAGGCTTTCAAGAATGAGAATTCGTTTGAAGCGCGTGAAACGCTTGCAAACAAGTACATCCACCTGGTCAAGTATGTCATCAACCGCTTGCTGTCGGCCTCCCATATCGAAAGCGAGGTGCTGGACTACGACGATTTGTTTTCCTGCGGGGTGATGGGGCTGCTGGCAGCACTGGACAATTTCGATCTTTCCCGAAATGTAAAATTCATTACGTACGCCATCCCCCGGATACGCGGGTCGATCATCGACGAGCTGCGTTCGGTCGATTGGATTCCCCGCTCGCTTCGCCAGCGGGTCAACCAACTCCAGGCGACATTCCAGGAAGTCGAACAGGAGTTGCAGCGACCCGCGACGGATACTGAGGTAGCGGATCGGCTGGGTGTGGATTCGGCGGTTCTAAGCGGATTGCTTCAGGATGCCAGCCGCGCCGCGCTTCTTTCGCTCGACGAGATTCTTCGCATTTCGGATGAGAGCTCCGCCACGCGCGGAGAAATGACGCCCGCCGCCGATACGGAGGATCCTCGCCGACAAATTCAGAAAGAGGAAATCGTCGAGGTCCTCACGATCGCCATTGAAAACCTTCCGGAAAAAGAACGCCTGGTTGTTGTCATGTACTACAACGAGGAATTGACTTTGCGGGAAATCGGCGAGGTACTGGGAGTCACGGAATCGCGAGTCTGCCAACTGCACACGAAGGCCATGATGCGGTTGCGCGGTCGATTGACTTCCATTCAGCACGACCTGTTCGTCTAGTCATTTTTGCCTTTCTGTATTGCATTTGGTATTATTTGAGTAAGGAGAATCTCCGAATCGGAGGTGCGCCGTGAGACTGGCCGATTTTCAGAACCCCCTGGCGAACACGCTCCATGTTCAGAATCAGCAGCAGGCCGGACAGCAGCTCCAGCAGACTCTGCCCGTAGCCGTCGCGCGCGAGCTCCAACAACAGGACATCGAAGAGACAACGACGGTTCAGGAAACGGAAGAGGACCGCGGAGTCGATCCGATCCGCGAGGAGGAAGAACGCGGTCAACGTCGTCGACGGATGCCGCGCAGGCGGGCAGCGGCCGGAAGCGGTGGTCCACCGGTCCCCACGCGGGAACATCGGTCTCCCGCCAAGGACGGCATCCACGGGATTAAGATTGACGTTCAAGCCTGAGTGAATCCACAGCCTGGAAACCTGTGCCACCCGATTTTTTTGCTGGATTCCGGCTTTCGCCGGAATGACGGGAGATTTCTGTTCGACGAATGAATCACCGAGAAATCGGATTGGACACGGATTACACAGAGACTGCATCGGCGGATATCAACAGCTGGTTGCCTCGATGAAAAGGCCCGGCTCACAGACTGGAAGCCTTTGCCACCCGGAGAATCCCTCACCCCAACCCTCTCCCGGTGGGAGAGGGAGAAGAATACACCTTCTCCCGGAGGAGCGAAGAAGAGGGTGGCACCGGCATCTTGCCGCTGGTCTTTCAGGATAGCCTATCTGCCGCTCTAGCGGCTTATGCCCACTTCAATCTCCGGTTCCTCAAACTTGGTCTTGACGATCAGCCATTTGCGTTCCGGCACGAGCTGATACCCCTGCTCTATCCCTTCAAGGTTATCCGAGAGCGGCAGTCTATTCTCCCCAACGTGAACGCCGGACACGGACACGATGGGCGAAATCAACGTGTACACGGATTCGCCTTTGAAAAACGAGAGTCGCAGGGTCAAACCTTGCGCACCGGAGATCGCCTGAATGTTCGCCCCGGATGAAATCGTCAGCCTGTCGCTTCCTTCGCCCACGTGAACCGTCTTGATCGCAGGGTCCAGGTCGCGCAGGGTCAGCGCGTTCACCATGATATCTTCCGGATTGATATCGGCGGGATTGCGTCGGTTAAGCCGGAGGTCGAAACTGTCCGGGTAGCAGCCTTTGCTGGGATGCTCCATCTCATATTGCTGCCATTCGCCGCTGACCGTGACTCCCCGGGCGAGGGTCTCCCAGTCGAACGACTCATCGAACCGGGCCAATTCCTGCAACGCGTAGGCATAAACCAAACCGCACCAGACCACGGGCCGCCCGAACCAGCTGTGCGTGTAGAACGTCGCACCGAAAATGGGAATGGTGTTGTAACGCATGGAGGGTATCGAGTCGATGTTCCACAAGTAAATGAACGGCAGGCCGCTCCAGGCCCAATACCGCGCCCGGCTCAGATAGGTCTCGTCGCCTGTCGCCTGGAACGCCTCCACATTGGCGCGGACCGCGTAAGCCGATGCCAGAATGTCCGGCGCATGAAGGGGGCATTCCCAGCCCTGAGCGCCGCGCGGCACACGATCACGCTCCGCAGCATCCAGACCTTTCAAGCCCGCGCGAATGAGGGCTTCATCTCCCAGAATCCTGCCCAATTTCAACAGGAAATACGCCGATCCGGCGCACACGCCATTTGTGGTCTGTCCTGGGATTCCCAGGTTCTGACGCGAGGCATCCTGCCCCGGCTCCCATCCCCACGAACCGTCTTCACGCTGGTTTCGGATGAGGTTTTCGGCCTGTTTGAGCCATTGCTCCAGCGCCGGATGGAGATATCCGCCATAGAACGGAAACTCGCCCTGCATGATATGACAATTCGTTGCGGTGGAGAAAAATCCGGGACCGTGTTTGTCCAGGGCCGATTTGACCGCTTCGTCAATGCGCCGCTGGATTGTCTGACGGATCTCCGGGATCTGTGTATCGAACCGGTCGAACAGCAGCAGCGTCGCCATACCCGGCGCAGGAGCGGGCGTCCAGTGTGTCCCGACACAGTGACGCCAACCCTGGGCTTCAGGAACCCAGATCGTGTTCAGCCAAGCCTCACGGGCCAGGGCCTTCTGTTCCTCCCAGGACCTTGGTTCGACCATCGGTTCCGCCAAGCCGAAGATATGAACGTATTTCTTCAGTGAAGAGAAAATGAACTCTCCTTCCTGAGAGGAAGGAACCGCGTTCCCTCCAGGAGACTTGTCCCGGCGTTCCAGGGAAATCACGCCCTGGAGAACAATCGGATTATCGGGAGTCAGTTCAATCGGTGTGGAGGCAAGTTCGGCGTTTTCCGTGCGCCATTCAGGCGGTGGGGGCACGTACAGGCCCATGGAGGAATATTCCGCCATGCCGTCTTTCGGGGGCACATTGAACTCCGCGCCGGGCAATCCCCTTCCCCGCTGCCATTTCTGGTGCGGGTCCCAGAACATTGCGGCCAGGTTGTTTTCATATTCCATCGCCATGAGCGGAATGGTGATTTTCATGGGATCGGGTCGTGTCCGCTGTGCGATGGGATTCGCCGCGTCCAGCGTACTGGAGGACTCATCCTGTGGGCCGAGGTATTCCAGCCCGGGGAACAGCGCGAAACCATGCTTTGCGCCGAAACTGCGGTCACCAAATGCCACCCTCGGCCCCGCAAAATGAACCACCTCCCGCGTTCCCTCGGAGATTTCCAGAGAGGAGGTAAAACGAATGACCGACTTCTCCTCGTCCACCAGGAAAGAAACGGACTGTTTCAGCGGTGCGTGATCTTCGGAAATATGAATCTCCCGTTCCCCACCCCATTCAATCGAATCTCGAATCAGGGGCCAGCGGTCCAGACCATCCCCCCATTTGTAGATTGTGCCGGTCAACGGGTAAATCGTCCCGATCTGTTTGTATTCCCCGCCTGTCTCGCTGCGGCATTCGATTATCGCACCAACATGCAGGTTATCGAACTTGGGAAAAGAAATGCGATAATTCCCGCAATTCAGAACGGCTGCAGCCGGTTGAGGAGGATGGTGGAACGTCGGCGGGACCAAGCCAAACACCCGGTTCACCCCCTGTTTGGGCAAAGTCACTTTCACCATCGGAATCATATCGTCGTGAATCTCAAACGGTCCCCGGCGGAGAACCACGCTTTCCCCCGGAGCCAATTTCGGCGGACCTTCCGCAACGTACTTATCTTTATAGCTGCCGGAACTGTCCATCACTTCGGAGACGCGGAACTCCAGCGGCTCGCCGTCAGGTGTGTAATACCCGCGCCCGTTATTTGTGATGCGGATGGCAAAGATATTCTGTCCGAAAAAGGGAATCGCGTTGACCGGAGCGAATTCCTCAATCGCCAGGGAGGGAACGTATTGATAAACCTCGCATTGTGTCGATGGCCCCGCGAGTGTGACTACATCCACCGATTCGGGTCCGGATGGTGTGGTGATTCGTCGCACAATCCAGCCCTTTTCCGCTTTTTCCGCCGATCCGCCTGGCTCCAGCGAAATCCCGTCTTTGGAGAGTCGTAATGTGGAGATCCCATCCGGTTCGATCACATCCGCCACTACCACAAGGGCCATTTCGCCCCCATTCAGGAACCGAAGCCCGTTGGGGGCGCGCTCTGCTTCCGAGGGTTTGCCCCGGAAAGTCAAACGGAGAATTTCGGGATCGCCGAAAACCGCCCAATCGTAATTGGCGTTCGCCCGCGCAGAGGTCACCAGACAAATCTCGACCGTTTGTCCGTGGAACACGCTCAGGTCGCACGAAACAGGTTTCATTCCGGGACTTTCAACTGTCTTGGCCAGAAAAGTCCTGCCATCTATGCGGATTTGGAAATCCACTCCATTGCAGGCCGGTTTGGTCGGATCTCCC
>JAKPYU010000563.1 GCA_029568995.1 Candidatus Omnitrophota bacterium
TAATTTTTAATTCCTAATTCGTAATTATTCTTACACCATCATGTCCTCTTCACCGCCACGGGAAATGGTGATCTCACCGGATTCCTCCAGGCGGCGGATAATCGCTACAACTTTCTGCTGCGCCTCCTCCACCTGCTTCACTCGGACCGGACCCATGAACTCCATTTCCTCACGGATGTTGTCCGCTGCACGTGAGGACACGTTGCTGAAAATCTTGTTCTTGACCTCCTCATTGGCTCCTTTCAACGCCACCGCCAATTCTTTCTTGTCCACCTCGTTCAGAACCTGCTGAATCGCGCGGTCATCCAGCAGCGCCACATCGTCGAAGGTGAACATCAGCTTCTTGATTTCGACCGCGAGTTCCTGGTTCTCCTCTTCCAGTGTCTCCAGGATGCTCTTCTCTGTCGCACGGTCCACACGGTTCAACAATTCCGCCAGCGACTCGATACCACCGGCCACGGTAAATTCCTGAGACAACACCGTCGCAATCTTCCGCTCCAAAACACGCTCCACCTCGGAAATGATTTCCGGCGCGGTCTGGTCCATCGTGGCGATCCGCAACGCCACCTCGGTCTGCAACTCCGGCGGAAGGGCGGACATGATTGCCGCCGACTGCTCGTATTCCAGGTACGCCAATATCAACGCTACGGTCTGCGGGTGTTCGTTCTGAATGAAGTTCAGCAGGTGAGCCGGATCGACTTTCTTGAGGAAATCGAACGGCGAGCCTTGCAGCATTCCCTGCAAGCGTTCGATGATTTCGATGGCTTTCCCCGGTCCAAGGGCCTTCTCCAGGATCTCCCGCGCGGTGGAGATACCGCCATGGGAGATGTACTGCTTCGCCATGCAGGTGTGATAGAACTCCTCGATCACCTGCGCGGTCATCTCGGCGGGCACGGTTCCCAGGTTGGCGACTTCGAGCGTGATCTGCTCGATTTCCTCATCGGTCAGGTTCCGGTACACATCGGCGGCCACCTCCGGTCCCAGGGTCACCATGAGGATCGCTGCCTT
>JAKPYU010000564.1 GCA_029568995.1 Candidatus Omnitrophota bacterium
GAACGACTCATAATCATACCTCCGATATCCGCAAGGTGATTCGCTTTTCATATCTCACCCTACCGCTGCTTCAAATGAAACCTTTACCGGCTCCGATGCGCTGGTTGAGAAATTCAGCCTTTCAAATCCAATCACTTGACCCGTCTTGTCTTTCATCAGGACAACTTCATCGCCGGTTTCCTGGCAGACATACTCATCCTGGGGATTTCCCCACCAGACTGTAAGGGTATTCCCTGTTCGATCATGAAACACCTTTATCTGTATTCCTCGGCATTTGTCCAGCATATCCCACACATAGACAGAAGCATTCTTCCTACGCGGCGGCATAGATCAGCCTCCGCGTACCCATGATTTCTTTCCGCCGATAGGGATTTCGAATGGCATCCGCTTCCAGCAAGTCGACTTTCCGCCCGAAGATCTGCTTGAGTTCCTCCATCATGTCAACAATGTGGAACAAATCCCACGGTGCGCTTTCATCGAAGCGCACACATACATCCACGTCACTGGTCGGTGAGAAATCGTCCCGCAGAACCGAGCCGAATAAATAGAACTCTTTCACCTTCCACTTCTCGCAGAAGGTTTTGATGCTGTCCATGTCAATCGGGATTCGCGGCTCCATGTTGATTCACCCTTGGCGAAGGGGCGTACCAAATCTCCAAGAAAGCAGTGTACTACACCGCGCGGCCAAGCGCAATCTCATAGCGGCTCACTTCTCAATCCCCAATTCCCGCTTCATCTGTTTCCATGTCAAGTTCTTCCCCTTTTCGCGCATGGCAGCCCGTGCGGCACGCAGGTCGCTCTCTTCCTCCAGAATCTCCAGCAGTTCAGCGTCTTCCACGGGCACAAGAGCCGCGACTTTCTTGCCGTGCCGATTTAAAGTGATTCGTTCCTTGCTGTAAAGCACACGGTTGATGGCATCAGACAGGTCTTTTCGAATGTCGCTTGTCGATATCTCGTTCATCGGAGTCTCCAGGATTTGTCTCAATTGTACAAATTATACAATTTGTGCAAACCAAATGCAAGCGGAATCTCCGTTCATTCCACCTGAAACCTCTCCGTTTCCGGCTTCTGGCCGCGTTATTTCTCGCTCCGCACCGGATACCGCCCTCTCCCCTTCGCATATCGCACCAGGTCGATCAGGGTCTGCGGGGGGACACCAGAGATTATCCAAGGAATTCCTTCCACTCTTTTCTTGTTGCATTTTCCGGATTGGCGACGGTGAAGCCTTCTTTGATTGCCGCCTCACAAAGAGAATTGTCCGATGCGACAAACACAATATCGAGATCGTAACCGCTGACCGATTCGCGGGCACGCTCCAAGGCCGCAAGGTGCAGGGCATCTCCCGGCCGCAGAGAATACTTCCGCACAAAACCCGCTGCGGCAAGAACAGTGCTGTCATCCATGGATACAAAATGAACGGATTCCCGCGCATCGGCTGCAAAGGTGCGGAGCAATTCCTCTTGGAAGGTTCTCGAAAATACCCTTTGCCTGGCAAGACGGTCGGAAACGGATGCCATCTCAACAATGGTGAAAAGGCTTGTCATGAGCCTCTTGGGCAGAGATCCGCAAGATGCGAACAGATCGTAGATGTTTTCAGAGCCGGATTCGGACTTATATCTCTTCAACAACGCGGATGTGTCCAGGTAGTACAATCGCATGTTGCATCATTCCTCATCGCGCAATTTCCGCAGTTCTCCGCTGAGGCTCTTGTCGCCGAGCTCCTTGTCCAGAGCATCACGCAATTCCCGGGGAGAAAGAGCCGCGCCCCTGGAGTATCCGGCCAGTTTGTCGAGGCGCTCATGAATGGCTGCGTCGCTCAAGCGGTATTGGCCGAGAGCCAGCGCGATATCGGGAGTCTGCAACGTTGAGTTTTTCATTTTTCGTGACCTCTTTCCGCAACGTGCCTATTTTAACACAATTGGCCCATGTTCGACAACTCGATCTTGTTCGCCTACGTGGTGTCCGGCAATTCAGCGTGGTTTCTCCGCACCGGATACCTTCCTCTTTCCTTCGCATATCGCACCAGATCAATCAGGGTCTGCGGGGGGACACCGGCGTAGGTTTCGCCGCCGACTGCGAGGACATAGCCGCCACCCGGACCGGCGGTTTGGAGTTGGTCATCGACAATGGCCCTGGCATGGTCGTCAAACGGTCCGTAGAAATCCCGGTTGTTCAGCGCGCCGTAGATCACCACCTTTCCTTTCATGTCTCTCACCGCTGCATGAAGGTCCGAAAAGCCACCGATGTCCATGGCGTCGAGCTGGATAATCTCGGCATAAACTTTGAAATGCTGGTCGTTGGGGCCATCGGCGTGAAGGTGGCGGTACTGTGTGCCGTAACGCTCATACAGCGCGAGGTTGTAGGGCAAGACCATTCTCCGGTACAGGTCATCGGAGATCGCGCAGGAGTTGTCATCGCACAGCCCCAGGCGCACGGTCTTTGTGCCAAGCCGTTCATCCTGCCAATCGGTCAGGCGGCAATAGAAATCGAATAGTTTTTTGAGCAGCAAGTCGGCGGTCTGAGGGTCCTCGATCATCAACACATAGAAATCCGCCGGGTCCATGATGGCGCACGCGGCGGAAAGCGGCGGGTGAGTTCCCGCGCGGGCCTGCTCCACCGGCACGCCGATATCTTTCTTCTCCACGATGGTTCGGAATTTCTCAAATCGACGATAAAACCAGTCGATGCGCGGATTGACGGCGGGATCGGGTGGAGTCCATTTGCGGATATCGTCCGGCGTTTTCAGTGGGCGGATGATCCACGGCGATGTCCCCGGCGGGAATTCCAGATCCAAGTCGAACGCAATCGCCTCGCCAACCGGACCGAGGTCCATGCACAAACTCGCCAGCGGGCGGTCATCCTGTAACTCTTCGAGACGCCATTTCAGGCCACGGGATTGAACATCGACCTGTGTCTCCAGATCCGTGTAGTAGTCGCGAATGTCTACTCCAAACATGGAGCAGTAAAACGAACCGGCCTCGGTGATCTGTACCGGTACACGATCCGCTTCCTCGAAACGGGAGACTGTTTCGATTCTATGTCGGGATTCGTTCAGGCGTTCTTCATGTTTGGACAGGTCGATTAGAGGCATGGGTGTCTATTCACTCCTGTTTCCGGTCGGGTGTTCGCGGTGGGCGAGGCGGCAATGTTTCCGAGATCCGCACGTGTGTTCCCGGTTTCAGGTTGTACCGCTGCTGAATGGACAGGTGGTCTCGGCTTTGCGGGATGAGCACGATTCGCGCCCGCCCGGACCGGATATTTTTCATCGTGAGTGGGGTATAGCCGACCGGCAAGCCCCGGACATACACTTCCGCCGATACGGGCTGAGTTTCGCATTCCAATGTGACATATCCCCGCCCGACCAGCAGATCGGCGTTATCAACAATGCGCGGAATGCTGATGACCAGATGAGCCAGAATCATTACGGCAAGGTAGATTCTGCCCCGCTTCCATAGAATCAATACACCATATCCCACAAGAAGATTGAATGGAATCGCAATCGAGGAGAACAGATCCCAGTCTCGAATGCGAAGCTGCGGATAAAAGAGGATTCCCCAACTCAGCCCGCAGACAGAGAGGACGATCAGAAAAACTAACCAGCCGTTTTTCAGGCATTCTTTACCGAATGAAATCAAGACCAGCAAGCCGACCGGAATTGCGAAGGGGATTAACCACCAGAGGAAAGTCAGTTTGTCCTCCAGGTGGTCGCGTGACCAGAACGTGTACAGGAACGAGCCGTGATCGTACGGCTCACCGGCGGGGGCGATGTGGTGAAAGATCGGCTCGGCATAGAATCCGAATGCCGTTCGGACGGAGAAGTACAACAGCCAGGGGGAGAGCGCCAGAAGCCAGGGACCCATTCCCTGCCGCCATTCCCGGATTTTTGCCGAGGCTCTTCCCCAAACGATCCACAGGCCGACGCAGATCAACAGGAAGACAATGAACTGTTCTCTATAACGGTGAAACGGTGCGGCGCACACAAAGAGGCCAAGGCTGAGAAAAGATTGCAATGCTACGTGCAGCCGGTTTTTCGACTCTCGTGCCTGCCGGAAACATTCCAGGGCCAGAATGCCGGGGAAGTAAAACACCGCGCTGGAATGGAACGCGGTGGCCAGCATCAGCAAAGAACTCGGCCAGAAGATAGACAGTGAGCCGTTGAGATACAGCCATCCCGACAGGACAAAAATCATCACCAGGGTACAGGTCCAGGGATAGAACTCAATGTGCCCGCAGAAGACCTGAAGAATCATGGAGGAACAGCAGAACGCGGTCAGAAGAACCTGGTTCATTATTCGTGAGAAGAGACTCCGTGCAAGCAAAACGGTTGCCCACAAGTAGACAATGCCTGCCATGCAGGAAGAAAGCGCGATGATGTCCTCTACCCACAGATTTGTGATCGGTCGGAGAATTCGAAAGAGGTATCGGTATCCCAGGTGCGAGAGCGGGCAGCGTGAAAGGGTAATGGCAAAGGTTCTCTCGCCGATTGTCTGCTTGCAGCAGAACTCCCCATCCCCATTCCAGAGATTCCAGGAACGGAGTTGCCAGAGAATCCAGAACGCCGCAAGAGAGAGCGCCAGAGACAGGAGAACAATCCAGGGTCGGGGCGGTTTGTGAACCGCCCCGACATTCCTATGTGTCCCCAAAAGCCTCATGCTTTCCAGGGGGCCTTTTCGAGATTGCGACGCTTTTCATCCAGGTGGAAGATTTTCCTTGCGTTTCCGCACATAATCGGTTCCACCAGGTCCAATGCACGTTTCCGGTCCAGCCAGCCTTCATCGCACAGCTGGCCCAGCGCGCAGATTACCCCTGTGCGGGCGATTGCCGCATGGCCGACTACCGGCTCGACCGGGATATAGTCGCCGCCGAACGTCAGGACTTTGTTCGCCGGTGCGGCCACCAGGTACGATTTCAGGAAATTCGTGCTGGCGGATGGGCTGATGATCCAGGCCCAGCACATGTCGATATGCGCGTTCGGATAATGCTTGGCGATACTGATCATCTCCTCGTAGAAGGGATAGCAGATGTGCATAAAGACGAACGTGGTTTCCGGTGCGGTTCGGCAGAGTTCTATGGCAGAATCGGGATTCTTCATCAGCCGTGACATCGGCATCCTTCCGCCATGCCCGGCGTAGTATCCGGTGTGCAGTTTTACCGGCAGGTTGCAGGCGGTTGCTTTTCGGACGGCGTACCAGAACAGATGATCCTCCATGGGTTTGCTTTCTTCCCTGGAGAGTTTCTCGCCGTTCAGGACACGCTTGAAAATGGGTTCCGCCTGTTCGGCGGGCACGTCCGCATAGTCGATATCGCGCCCGTAGGCGGCCTGGGATTTGACCGCGACCGCATACTTGGCGTACTTATCGAACCACCAGTCAATCACCTTGTGCCAGTCCGCCAGGTCTTTCACTTCGATTCCGGCGGGGCCGCTGAGACCGCCGATATCCGGCCCGACGTGCATTCCGAGAAAGCTGATATCCTGCATCAGAAGAAGAGGCTGGTCGGACTCCTGGAACGCACTTCCTTCGAGGGAGTTGACCTGGCAGGAATCCAGGTTCGCCGTTTCGACCAGGACTTTTTCATAAAATCCGGGGCGAATGAGTTGTTCGTACGCGCTCTGGATCTTGCCCACCGTCTCGGCAGACAGTTCCTCCACGTCATAGAGTTGCTGGAAGGCAATCGCCACCGCCTGCCCGTAGCCGGTGTTTCTGACCGCGGGCCAGTAGGGTTCCAGGATTTTCCATTTGGCAATCGGATCGGTCTCCGCGGACCGGAACTGCTTCATTTCCTCTTCGGTCATTCCTGCGCAGAATAGATCGGAGTCGAGATAATGGCTGAGCAGAAAAGACCAGTCATTGGCCTGGATGCGGGAGTTTTTCCCGCTGAGACGGCTCTTCTCTTCGAGAAGGTGCTCATGAGTATCGACGAAGGGTGTTTGAATGACCTTCTGGGCGATCTCGGACCAGGTATTCATGGAACCGAATGGGATGGGAGAGGTCGCCCCCGCCCCGGTTGCCCCCAACACTGCCGCCGCTCCGAAAAGACCGGCTCCCTTGATTGTTGCGCGCCTGGTAAATTCCTGTCTGCCTGTCTCCATCACATTCCTCCAAGGATGAGTTTTCTTATGTCATGAGCATAGCCCCAATTCCATCCGCCTGTCGAGCGTCCGACCCCTCGACCGCGCTTCGCTGGACGAAAGGCTCTTGTTTGTGCAGAATGCTATTTGAGGGAGATGATGTGCCCTCACCCCAACCCTCTCCCGGAGGGAGAGGGAGAAGAGGATGTGTTCCCGGAGGAAGAGGGAGACACGTGATTTCAGTGTATCGAGAGTAAAGATAATGGAACCGGACCATTCGCAGAACCCTCGTGCAAGCGAACGAATGATACTCCTGTATCTGAAGGCCCTGATCTGGTCGGTCTTTGTGGCGTATGGAGAGCGGACGGTCGCCGCAATTATTAACTGCCTGACGTGCGGAGAGGTTGATGAGAACGATCCCGAACTGAGTGAGACACACCTGGGGGACGGTCTGCGTTTTCTCATTCAGCACTTGCCGGGATCAAGCGACAGAGAATTGCTGGCGGGTGCACTGAAAAAGGTCAAGAATTCGAGGCCGTCGTTGATCTATGGGAATATGGTTATCGAGGTGGGGCACTATGTCCGGGCGCGGGAGGCCATCCCGGAAGTCCCGGTGGACCGCTTTGGAGTGATTTACCGGGTGGAGGAGAACCAGGTGTGTGTGCTTTTTCGATTGGAGGATGGGAGACTGGTTGATCGAAAAGCCCATCCTTCACAGATTACGCCGCTTTATACGCTTACCGTTGGGGAAGATTGAGACAGATTGGTGGGCCGGGTCGGGGCCTGAGATCGCCACGTCGCGGCCCTTCGCAGACTCAGGGGCCGCTCCTCCTAAGAAAGCTCGCCTGCAACCGTCACACCGGGGAGTCTTGTGCTATCCGGTCAACCCCCACCTTACCTCCCCCGATCTTCGGGGGAGGTAACTCTCCCCCAGTTTCTTTTTTCAATCACCGGTCCCGCCGGAGGGAGGCTCCTAAGAAAGCTCGCCTGCAGCCGTCATTGCGAGCGAAGCGTGGCAATCTGGCTGTTCGAACGAGTGAGATTGAGATCGCCACGTCGCGGCCCTTCGCAGACTCCGGGCGGCTCCTCGCGATGACGTGACGGGGCACGG
>JAKPYU010000567.1 GCA_029568995.1 Candidatus Omnitrophota bacterium
ACGATCTGCGGTGGGTGCTGCGAAACGTTTCCTTCGACGTCTCTCCGGGTGAAGCCATGGGCATCGTCGGCGTCAACGGCGCCGGGAAAAGCACACTGCTGAAAATCGTCACCGGGACGACGAAACCTTCCACCGGGACGATGGAAACGGGGGGCCGCATCTCCGCCCTCCTCGAGCTGGGCATGGGGTTTCACCCGGATTTCACAGGCCGGCAGAACGCCTTCATGGCCGCGCAGTTGCAGGGATTCACCGCGGCCGAGGTGGAGGCCAGGATCGGTGAGATCGAGGCCTTTGCCGAAATCGGGGATTACTTCGACCGCCCCGTCCGGATCTACTCGAGCGGCATGCAGGTGCGGGTGGCCTTTTCCGTGGCGACGGCCTTCCGGCCCGACATCCTCGTGGTCGACGAGGCCCTGGCTGTGGGGGATGCCTACTTTCAGCACAAGTGCTTCCAGAGGATCCGGGAATTCCAGGAGGAGCGGACGACGCTTCTCATCGTATCCCACGATCCCTCGGCCATACAGAGCCTCTGCAGCAGGGCCGTCCTCCTGGACGAGGGAATGGTTGTCCGTGAAGGGAGTCCCGACGAAGTCATGGACTTCTACAATGCCCTGATCGCGGATCGGCAGAACAGCACGGTCACCCTCAGAAAGCTGGAGAATGGGAAGACCCAGACCATTTCAGGAACCGGCGCTGCATGCGTTTCGTCCATCATGCTCCGCAACGGCAAAGGGGAGCCCGTCGAATTTGTCAATGTCGGGGAACCGGTGACCCTCGACATCGAGGTGGCGGCCCGGGAGGACATTCCCGTTCTCGTACTGGGCTACATGATCAAGGCCCGCCTGGGGCAGACCATGTACGGGACCAACACGTGGCACACAAAGCAACTTCTTCTAAATGTCCGGAAGGGGGAATCGATTCGCTACCGGATCCATTTCCCCATGAACCTCGGCCCTGCCAGCTATTCCGTGTCGACGGCGCTCACAGACTCGTATATGCACCTGGCGAACAACTATGAATGGAGGGACTTCGCCTTGATCTTTCAAGTGGCCAACACCGATAAGAACCCCTTTGCCGGCAGCATCTGGATCGAACCGAAGATAGAGGTCGGAAGGTCATGAGTTTTGTTTCCTATGCCCAGAACTTTGAAGACGTGATGCTGTGGCGGGCGCTGAAACACGTCGAGAAGGGATTTTACATCGATGTGGGTGCCTGGTCTCCGGATATGGACTCCGTGACGAAAGCGTTTTATGAGCGAGGGTGGCGGGGGATCAACATCGAACCCGAACCGGAAATATTCAAGAATTTCCATGTGCGGCGACGGGAGGATATGAATCTATGTGTTGCCATTGCCGATTATGAAGGAGAGCGTGAATTTTATCACATCAAGAATTCCGGATTGTCTACCCTGAATCAGGAACTCGCCGGGGAGTTTGCCTCCCGGGGAATGGATGTTCGGATGTTTCCCGTTCCGGTTCTCACACTCAACAGAGTGTGGGAGGAACATGTCGGATGCCGGGCAGTCCATTTTCTGAAAGTGGATGTCGAGGGTTTCGAGGAATGTGTCATCCGGGGCAACGACTGGCAAAAACACCGACCATGGATAGTGATGGTGGAAGCTATGCGGCCCTCTTCCCAGATTGAAAACTTCCATACCTGGGAGCTGATCCTCCTCCAGGCGGATTATCTTTTTGCCTATGCCGATGGCATCAATCGCTTCTATGTCGCTATGGAACACGCGGAGCTGCTGGATGCTTTCAAATACCCGCCCAATCGTTTTGATCATTTTAAAACAGTTTCCCTTCATGAATGCGAGATCGAATGCAAAAAATTTACAACCACGGTTGCCGGGTTGAAGGAACAGATGAAAGAGCATAGAGACAATGCACTTTATTGTTGGACACTTGCTGATGGTTTAAGCCGTCGGTTGACGGCCGTTCATGAGAGCTGGTCCTGGCGTATTACGGCGCCCCTTCGAGGGCTGATGGGTCACATGATTGCCGTCATGTTGGTGATGCAACGCGGCGTGCGGAAAATTGTTCATCGATTTGCCGATTTCCTGTACTGCCCGCTCGTCAGGGTGATGAAGTCTGTTCTCCATCACCCCGATCTCAGCAATCGATTGAACCTGTGTCTCATGCATTGTCCCTTTCTTTATCAGAGACTCTTGAACATGGCATACCATACGGGATTGATACTTGGAGCAACGAGGGAGAGTGAAGGCCATCAGCTTCAGGAGGCACTTATCGAATCACCAAGTCTCGATCAACTCACCCCTCATGCCCGTAAGATCTATTACGATCTAAAATCCGCCGCCGAACGCCGCAGCTTAAGGAACAACTGATGCGAATCGTTATTGACATGCAGGGTGCGCAGACCGAGAGCCGTTTCCGGGGAATCGG
>JAKPYU010000597.1 GCA_029568995.1 Candidatus Omnitrophota bacterium
GGAAGTGGAAAATCCTTCACGCGCATTTCTCCGCCATTCCGGGTACGAGATAAGAAAATGAAACAACAACGATTTTTCGGTGTAATTCTGATTGTCTCCGTGTTGGTGCTGTGTTCACCTGCGTTTTCCGCCGATGTGAAGATTGAGAAAGTTGCGTTTGAGGGATGGAAGAACTGCTGGCGGATGTCCAACGGAACGATTGACCTCGTCGCCGTTGCGGATATCGGTCCGAGGATCATTTCGTTCGGATTCACCGGCGATCAGAATGAATTTCATGTCTGGAAAGAGACTCTTGGGAAAACAGGCGGCATGGAATGGCTTCCCTACGGGGGTCATCGTCTATGGGCCGCGCCGGAAGCGAAACCGAGAACATACTATCCCGACAATGTGCCGGTTGCGGTCACCGAGGAGGAGCAGGCTCTGATTCTGACCGCGCCGGTTGAACGGAATCCCGAATTCGAAGGTTCCAGCGGGATTCAGAAGGAAATGGTGGTGGAGTTTATCGGCGAAGATGCGGTGCAGGTGACCCATCGGATCACCAATCGCAACGAATGGACCATCGAACTGGCGGTCTGGGCGCTGACATTCATGAAACCCGGCGGCCGGTTGATTGTCCCGAATCCATCGTACGGCCCGCACCCGGAGAACCTGCTTCCGGTGCGGACAATCGCTTTATGGAAATACTCAGAGATGGGCGATCCGCAATTCCACTGGGGCAACCGATACATAATCCTGGAGCAGGATTCCACCCGTACGAAACCCAACAAGTTCGGGGCGGCGAATGTGGAGGGCTGGGCGGCCTATCAGCGCGGGGACCATGCCTTTGTAAAGTATCATTCACACGATCCGGAAGCGGCGTATCCCGATATGGGTTGCTCCCTGGAGACCTTTACGAACAACGAAATGCTGGAATTCGAGACACTCAGCCCGCTTTGGAGAATTCTTCCGGGCGAGACCGTTGAGCATGTGGAACAATGGCGGCTGCTGAAAGGCATATCGGCGACGCTGGATGAGGAGAGTATTGATCGGGAACTGAAGGGGAAGGTGGGGGAGTGAATTAAGAATTACGAATTAAAAATTAAGAATTGAAGAGAAGAGGGGGCGGACACGGGCAGACATGGGGAGGCACGGACAGACACAGACGGATACGGACGGACACGGACAAAGAGGACCGAGTGGACGGGTAGACCCGGGATTATGGTTTCTTTTTGTCTTGCAGGTTTTCAAAGAGTTGGGTCATGATTTTGGCCCCGTCCTGCGGCTCTCCAAGGAAGAGAATGAAATAGCGTCCCGCTTTTCCCAGATAGGATTTTCCCAGATACCGATCTTCCGCGCGCAGACATCCCTCCGGAAATCCCTTAGCCGGGGATTCGGGAGATTTTGATTTTTTGAGATATTCACGGTATTTCTCGAACCGCTCGGCGGCCAGTTCGGGTGTGTCGGCAACTGAGACCACAACCGCCACGGGGCGTTCCTTGGCCTGATAAGAAACCTGATACGCGGGGGACAGGAACTCATGCCCCAGGGGAGCCTTCAAGAGGAACTGTTCCGTATGGGGAACCCGGCCCTGTTCGGGGAACAGGCTGAGGAATCTCGGTTGCGGGGGATTCCCCTCGATGGATTTCGACATGTTCCCGGCGATGTCCAGGAGGATCTTTTTGGAATCCTTCAGGTCTCCGAAAAACACCATTTTCACGTAGAACTTGGCCTGCCAGAACGCCAGAAACGTATCCGAGGCATGTCCCTGCCCGCCCAGGGTGACAAATTCCTGATCCGGGGAGGATTCCGAGGCATAGATACCGAACGCCTGTAATGGGATTCTCATGTCGTAAACGTCGATGGTGATTTCGTTGCTGTCATCCTTGTCCAGGAGAAATCGGCAGGTGGCCAGTTTTTGAAAACCGTACAGGAGATAGGCCTCGGCGGCACCATCAATGTATTCGTAGAGATTCTCCGGATTGTAGAGATCGACTTTGCCGTCGAGATGCCATCCTTCGAGGCAATCCGGCCCGGGCAGAACGGTTTCCGGTTCCTGGGTCCATGTGGCCGATTCGATATCGACGGGAGCTGGAAGATTCTGAGCGGCAACTGCACAGGGGAGCGAGAGCAAAAGAAAAATAAGAAGTGTGCGAGGCATGTTTATCTCCATTTTCGTGAGTCTCCGTTTTCAACCCCCTCTGTATCTCCCCCAATCTTCGGGGAGAAGTTCCAGCCATGTGGGGCCATTTGCCGTTATGCGGAGAGGAGGCGGTCGGCGACGAGCATTCGTTCCTGAACCCGCAGCCCCTTGACGCATTTGGCGGTGCATTCCGAACACAGGCGGCAGAGATCGGCGCGCTCGGAAAGATCCAGGTCCTGATACTCCGCCCGTGCCATCCGAAGATCATTATATCCCTCCGCATACATCAGGCATCGGAATGTTTCGGACACCACAAGCCCGTTCCGGCATGTGCCCCTGCACATTCCGCACATTCGGCAGAAAACAGAAGCGGTCCGTTCCTCATAACGCTGCAAGTCCCGGAGATCCGCAGCGGAGAGTGTTGTGCCCATCACGGCGGTGTTCTCCTCGATCATTTCAAAAGTGTTCATTCCGGGGATGGCACAGGTAATATTCGGGTTACTCAGTGCCCATCGTAGGAGCGCCTGGTGGGGAGTACCGGGTTCGCCCTCTTTCATCTTGTATCCACCCTGTTGGGTTTTCATGGCCATGACCCCCATTCCGGCGCGGTGCGCTTTCTCAATGGCCTCCACAAGCGGCCCATCATCCCGATTGTTATAGCCATAGGCCACCAGTGCCGTATCGAAGAAAGCATCCTCCGCCGCGGCGGAAAGAATCTCGGCGGAATACCTGTGCATGGTGATCCCCATAAAGCGAATCTTGCCCTGATCGCGCGCTTTCAACAGGAAAGAACGAATGTCCTCATTCTTGAGTTGAGCGATCTCATGGACGCGATGGACCTGATAAACATCTACATAATCGGTCTGAAGTGCTTTGAGGCTGGCATGGAGACATTCCTCCACATCCCTGGCGGTCATGCAGCTGGGATGGGCTTTTGTGGCAATGTAGACCTTGTCGCGATAGGTTTTCAGGAATTCGCCGATCACCTGTTCGTTCCGGCCTTCCCGGTAAATCCGGGCCGTGTCGAGATAGTTGATCCCCGCATCGAATCCGGCCATGAGAAGGGAGGGATGATCCACCTGTTTCGCCCCGAAGGAGATCGCACTGACTTTCAGGCCGGTCCTGCCCAGCACACGGTGTTCGATCGGGGCAGCATTCGGGAACTCCGTCTGCGTGACCGATGCACAACCTGCGGCAACCAGGCCGGCGGCTCCGAGAGTACTACGATGCAAAAAATCACGGCGTTTCATGACAGCACCTGTTGAGTGATAGATTGGCAAAGTATAGCGGGGAATTGTGAATTATGAAGGATGAAAAGAAAAGTGAACGCGGCGGATATAGTGGACGGAAGGGACATGCGCGGGTAGCGTGACAAAAGGAAGTGGGTATGCCACGATATTTTGTTTTGAAATGCATTGGTGAGAGTTATCCGAAAGGAATGAATATGCAGGTTCCGATTTATCGATGGAAAGAAACCTCGCCGAAAGACCGGGAGCGGATTCTGCGCCGGTCCGGTGAGGATATTGAACGATTTGAGGCGGATGCCCGCAGAATTATTGACGAGGTGGCGCAAAAAGGCGACGCCGCGTTGATCGACCAGGCGAAACGGTTCGACGGCGCAGACCTGAGCGCGCTGGGGATTCGTGTGTCGGAAGAGGAGATCGAGCAGGCGGTGTATCGTCTCGATCCCGAAGTGAGAGCGGCCATCGACCGATCTTACGAGAATATCCGTCGGTTTCACGAGGCTCAGATTCCGGAGGAATATTGGACGCTGGAAGTGGCGCCCGGCGTGTTTGCGGGTGAGAAAGTTGTGCCGATTCCTAGCGTGGCGTTGTATGTCCCGCGCGGGACGGCGAGTTATCCATCGGTGATGCTGATGCTGGGTATTCCGGCGGCGGTGGCGGGTGTGGAGCGCATTGTTGCCGTCTCGCCGCCATGCAGAGATGGGAGTGTGGATGATGGGACGCTGTACGCGGCGCACAAGATTGGCGTACATGAAGTGTTACGGATGGGGGGAGCGGGCGCTGTGGCGGCGCTGGCGTTCGGGACCGAGACGGTGCGACCGGTATTAAAACTGATCGGCCCGACGAATATCTACGGTGCGGCGGCCAAGAAGATCCTCTATGGCAAGATCGACGTGGGAACACCTGCCGGTCCCAGCGAGGCGATCATTCTGGCGGACGATTCCGTTCCGGCGGAGATTGCGGCGGGGGACCTGCTGATCGAGGCGGAACACGGGCCATACTCGGCGGCCCTGCTGGTGACACCGGTGGAGACATTCGGCCAGGAAGTTGCGCGGATTGTGCCGCAGATCATCGAGCAGCTGCCCGAAAAGCAGCAGGAATATACCACTCGCGTTCTGACCAATTACGGTGGCGTGATCCTGACGGATACGCTCGATGAAGCCTGCGAGTTTGTCAACGAATACGCGCCGGAACACCTGGAGGTACTGACCTCGGAGCCTCATGCCCTGCTCGGAAAGTTGAAACACGCGGGTGAGATTATGCTGGGTCGATACACCCCGATCTCTCTCTGCAATTTCTCGGTGGGGGTGAACGCGATTCTTCCGACGGGAGGCCGTGCGAAGACGGCTTCCGTGGTGACGGTCCATGATTTTCTGAAGCGCACCTCGATCAGCTATGTCACGAAAGAGGGATTCGAATCGTTGAAAGACACCGTGAAGACCTTTGCGGATTTTGAAGGCTTTCCGGCACACGCGCGCGCATTGAAAGAGAGATGAGATTTCCATTGGAGGACCGACATGTTTGATATCGAGCCGGTGACACGAACCCGAACATCGCAGGAAAGCCGGATCTGTATTGCCCTGGGTGGCGGCGAACGGGATCCGCAGCTGAAGAGCGGCATCCGGACGCCGATCAATTTTCTCAATCACATGATCGAACAATGGGCCTGGCGAGCCTGCCTGAATCCAAAAGTGGAGATCGAGCTGACAGGCTATCGTCTGGACCACGTGATCTGCGAGGACAGCGGAATCTGCCTGGGGCAATGCCTGGGCCAGGTGATGGAACAGGCGTTCGACAAGGGCGGAACGAACGGCTGCGGCGTGGCCTGCGGGATGATCGACGAGGCCATGGCGCGTGTGGGGATTTCGTTTGAGTATCGCGTGGGATTCTGCCTGCGTCCGGGGGATGTACGGATTGCGGACCGCGCGGAGGATATCGCCTCGGCGGATCTGATTGCGTTTCTGACCGGGATTGCGCAAGGCGCACAGGCGACGCTGCAGATCGACCTGATCGCCGCCGACGATCCGCACCACCTGTGGGAATCGGTGTTTCGCGCATTCGGGGAAGCGACCCGGGCAGCGTTGTCGCCGTGCCCATGGCGGAAAGGAACCCGTCCGGGCGTCGCCGGGAAGATTACGAGCAAGTAGGCGGGATTAACGCAAGAGCTGCCTTTTTGCCTTTTTCAGGATCTCGTCGACGGCGTTTTCGGATGGCGCTTCCACATACACGCGGAACAGCGGTTCTGTGCCGGATGGACGCAACAACAGCCAGCTGCCATCCGAAAGAAAAAATTTAAAACCGTCA
>JAKPYU010000600.1 GCA_029568995.1 Candidatus Omnitrophota bacterium
TTACAATATTGAGATCGGGACGAGTTCGGAGGCGATTGTTGCGGATTGACTTCAGGCTGGGATCAGTTACAATTTAAGTGTTAGCAATGAACTGTTAATTGCGGTTGCGGATTGACTTCAGGCTGGGATCAGTTACAATAATGGATCGTGTGTCCTCATCCGGCAGCCAGTTGCGGATTGACTTCAGGCTGGGATCAGTTACAATACCGCCTGTCGCAAGCTTTGGATTGACAGGGAGTTAGGTACTATCGGCGTCAGAAAAACATGAGCTGTTGAGGTGGAGATTCGGGCGGCTTGCGGCGTTTTCCCCAAAAAACGCGCATCCGCTCGAATTGTTTGTCCGTGATCGTGAGAATTCGGACTTCCCCATCCGGCGGAAGAATCCGCTTGACCCGCTTTTCGTGAACCTCCATGTTCTCCTCGCTCGCGCAGTGACGGATATACACCGAATACTGCATCATCTCGAATCCGTCTTTGATCAATTCTTTCCGGAACTGGGCATAGGCATAGCGCGCTTTCTTGGTATCCGTCGGCAGGTCGAACATGACAACAATCCACATGCACCGATATCCGCTTATCTGCATGATTCGCAAGTGTTGACCGCGGTTGGAATGTCGATTTCTTTCTCATTTCCCTCGAAGCAATGAACCAGGGATGCCACCATTCGCTGTAAGGATACCATAAGCGGCCCCGCCGAGCCATCTTTTGACGCAACTTTTTGCGTCAGAAGGCCCAGCAATTCCTGTTTGGAGGCAGGACCGATCTCCCGGATGCCGTGTCGATGCAGATCCCGGACACGGGCATCGACCAGCGGGCGAAGCGGCTCCAGCAGGTCATCCGCCAGGCAGAAGGCATTCGAACGGTTGGCATGGTGCAGGCCGATGGCGGGAAGCAACCCGGCAGAGACCACGGCCCGCGCCACGGCCGCCCGAAGCACCGCGTAGCCGTAATTCAGAAGGCTGTTCAGGGGATCTTTCCCGTCGGGGTCTCTGCGGAAAGGGTGATTCTCTTCCGGCCAAAGAGACCAGTACACCTTTGCGGCCTGGGCCTCGATATTGGTCGGATCGCCGGACCGGACCCGCTGCGCAAGCGCCAGCAGTTTTGTCCGTTGCGGGGTATTCTGCGGAAGATTATCGGCTTGGGCGCGTATCTTCGCCTGAACCAGTTGACGCCACAATTGTTTTTGCAGCGGCTTGGAAATGTCGATCTGTTCCTGGATTCGCCAGACCACCTCGGTGTGTTCCGCCAGCGGCAGCAGCATCCCGACCGGCAAATGGTCCTGTCCGCAGACCAGCACAATCGCCCCGCATTCCGCCAGGGCCGCAAGCGCACCGTGGGTATACGTGGTCTGAATCTGGTCCACCACCAGGACGCCGATATCCTCACACGGAACACTTGCGGTTGTCTTCGATTCATCTTCCCGCTGTTCGATCAGCAGTTGCTCATTCCGCACCCGCAGATGGGTCGGTTTGCTGGATATCTCTATGGTCTGTTTGATCATGGTCCGCCTCCCTCATGGATTCCGTCCTCAATCGTTCGCCCAGCGAATCCGGCCCAAGCGGTCCAGTGTCACTTTCCGTGCGTATAGAGTGCTTGGCACTTTGCGAATTATCCCACGTTCGTCTTTGCTTTTGCCCGAAAATGTGTGGTGGCGGAATTTCATTTGCTGAGTTGTGGTGGATGCGGTCTCGTATCGATAGAGTTCTTGTTTGCCTGCATTTTCAATCAGGACCATCTCGTTCGCACTCAAAGACATGATGAATTTCGCATCAGGGGAAGCTGGGTGTTCCCGCTGGATAATGAGTTCGCCGTTTCTGGCACGGCGGGCCGCTTCGAGCATGGTGGTAAAGACGGCATCTCGTTTCCCGTCCGGCATTTCGAAAAGGCAGACATGGTGGTTACTGCCGGGTTTGACGTATGCTTTCGCATCCCCGCTGCGGATTGGCATCACGGTCTTGTCCTTCTTGAGCAGGCGGACCTTTTTGATCGGCACGCCGGAGGGCATGGTGAGCGGTTCTTTCCAGACATCGGCAGGAATGCGCGCGTTCTTTCCGGGCGCAAGACCATACTTTTCCAGACGCCGGATGATGATGCCCCGGATCGCAGGGTCACGGATATCCTCAATCATGTTCAGAGTCAAAGAGGCCACCGGTTTGCGATAGACAAACTCGCCCTCTCTCGCCGTAGCCCCGTAAATGGTCTCTTCGTGCAACTGTCCCGACACCTTCCGTCGTACGCGATGGGACACATTGATTGCGTTCACCGCCTTTTCCACGTCGTCGCGGAAATTGTCCCACGGCGGCGGCATCATCCTCTGCAGCGGATCGCGTGTATATCTTCGGACAGCAGCCAACTGCTGAAGGCGCGATCTGTCTGTCAGGGCGATCACAATGGCATCGACAGCATGATGGCGATGGTCATCCCGGCATTTCTCATATCCTTCCCAGGCCGGATTGAGAATACTGTCAAGACCCCAGAAGTGGCGCAATTCGGCGGTCATCTGCCCTTTTGTGCAAACAACATCCGTGCCCAGACACCGCACATATTCCGCCACTTTCCGGCTGATATAAGCCGTATCGACCAACTGCCGCGCGATGAAATTGTCGAGTTCCACATCTTTCCTGCTGAATTTGCGGCGCTTGTTGTACGGCAGTTTATGTGCCCGCTGAAGCACCTCGTCATAGCGATCCGGGTCCGATTCGGAAAGCCACTCATAAGGAGTTTGGTCTTTCTTTTCCGCGTTGGCGGATCGGAAGCAAACCACCTTGTTCGCATAGGAATTGTCCAGGCTGCGGGGGTACGGGAGAATATGATCCACATCCACCTCGCCGCCGAACAATTGAGCAAGGCTGATGGTCTTCCCGGAATAAATGCAGATATGAGTCTGTTCTTCCCATAACCGATATCGTTCTACGGCTTCTCGCGTGGGTTTATGCCTCTCTTCCTCAATCTTCTGAGCGGCCTCTTTCCGCTCTCTTTCCCGCTCTCTGTTTGTGTTAAGAATCTCCTGGCGGCTTCTCAGGGAGCCTTTCACCTCCCTTGCCAATTCGATTTGAATTCGCGCCGGTTTGCCGTATTCACGGATAATGGCATTGAACAGCCCGCGTACTTCGTGCAGCGCCTGCTTGACGATGGGATTCGGGATATCGCGGGGTGGGCAGGGCAGCAATCCGAGCGGTTTGCGTTGTCTTTGATCGGGCCGAAGATACCCGGCTTCAATCATCGCAGACGGGGAATCATCTCCCGCCATGAGGGGAAGGCCACGTTCCAGGTGAGGCAGCAGCTTCTCGATGGCCTTGCGGCTGAAGTTCATATACCCCGAAGGAAGATCCACATCCGCCAGCTTCTCGGCCACTTCGGGAGTGACACCCCACTCTCGAATGGCCTTCTCAATTAAGACCTTCGGGTCTTGTTCTTCGAGAAGCGTTTCAACGATTTCGTTCTTTCGCGGTTCCGGGAAATCATGCCAATGCTTCCCGAAGAGATTCTTGCTTGTCAGAATCGCATCCGTCTGCATTCCCTGGATCTTTGTTCGTTTCGCATCTTCGAAATTGAATTTGCAGCTTTCAAAGAATCCAAGTTTCTTGCGGATATCGTCAAAACTCTTTTCTTTCCCAGTTGCCAGATATTCCCGCAATGTCCGGCGTTCCCTCTCTTCCAGGGGTCTTTCCTCGCCGGTCGTCATGTCAAGAAGGCGGAGGTTATTCACTTCCTGGAACAGGCGAAACCGTTGCGCCTGTCTGTCCGCTCTGGGGCATCGCCGTTCTCCGGGTTCCAGTTCGCAGCGCCCCACCAGCTTCGCAACCGGATGCAAGGGACGCTGATGGAAAATGGTATCGTGAATCCTGAGCCGAAGATCCTCCGTCAGCAGATCGCGATGGTGTTCCTGTTGTCTTTCCCAAAGGAGAGCAAATTCTTTTTCATACATGTCTCGCCGGGTATGTTTCCCTCTGATCCTTTCGGGCAATCCTTTTGCAGAACTCTGCCTTGATCCTTCCTGGAAGACGGCCATGTACTCGCCGAGCGTCCGATGCCCGCCGTTTTCTATGCTGTTCGCCAGATCGCTGATTTCCTTCAGCATGCCCATAGTTTCCTTTTTCTTTGCCCGGTCGCTTTTACGGTTCGAAAGGAATCCCCGCCGGTGATTGAGGTGGACAAGGACTCTTCCGAACTCGTGAGGGGAAAGACATTCGGTCAAGGCGCGGCGTCTCAGCGGATACGGATCGGCACGCAACAGATCCTCTTGCTCGCGGGGATCTGCCGGAAACAAACCCGCTTCGACCAGTTGTTTCAGCAGGCGTTTCTTGCGCCGGGCGCGGCGCGCAATCTGGCGACGCGTTCCCCGCGCGGTACGGCGTGTTTCATTCTTGGATAGCTCGCCGCCTTGCTGGTCGCGGTCCACGCCTTCCGGGAATACCCGAACGCCTGCATTCAGCAGGCATCCGGCCTTCTCATCCACAAGCGCCCATCCGATTGAATTCGGCCCCAGATCAATTCCGAGTGTGTAATCTGACATGGAAGGATTCCTCCTCATGAAAAAGATCGGCAAAAGGTATTGACAGTCGACCACCGTTGCGATATGGTACAGGTATTGTAACTGATCTCAGCCTGAGAGTCTATTCGTAACAAGGCGAAAGATTCGCAGGCACCGCTCTACGGAGCGTCCGGCCGTCATGCTTTGCAGGGCGGCCATTTCTCTTTTGACTTGGAGATTCGGGGAAATGATGGGGGATTCAGGCAGGCGTGAGGGTTGCCCGTGGTTTCCGCTTCCGTTAGTCAGTCTTTATCCGTCGACAAACTGTCAATAATCCCCACTACCGCCGCGTCGTACGGTAGTCGCGGGCCGGGCACGAGACGCATTGCGTCGCCGCCGTCTACAAAAAACACAAATTCTCCGCGCCCGACCTGGTTGGTAATGTCGGGAGCAATTAACGGCGCGCCCTGTGGGTTCCGTTCGTGATCTACCGGCTGAATGATACAGAGTTTCACCCCACCCAGGCTGGAATGCCGGTGTGTCGCCCAAACCGATCCGATCACTTTCGCCATCTGCATTACAGGCTACTCCTTGCGGCTAATCGCACTCCAGCTCTCCCCGTACCAACAT
>JAKPYU010000636.1 GCA_029568995.1 Candidatus Omnitrophota bacterium
GTACAACACCACGGACTCGAATCGATTCAGCGGTGGAATCCCATTTCCCGAAAGGTTGATTTCGGTCATCGGTGCGGACGATTCATATTCCTCAAGCGAACCGTCCTGACGAATAATCAGCAATTCCGCGTAGCTCTCCGAGGGAAAGGTGAAAACCGGATTGATCGTCATGCTGGTGTTGGACCAGTACAGCACGATCCGGTCCAGGCCATTCACGAATGATCTATAAGCGTGGCCGATGGAGAGATACTCGGATGGATATTGCGAGCCGGTGGACCGGGGAGCAGAAGCATTCACCGCATCCTCGCTCACCGCGCCGGACAGAAAGCGCACCAGGCGAGGATAGACGGTATATCCCGGTGTTTCTTCCGGCGGAGATGGGTAACGAGTTCTCAGAATGTAGTTGTCGCGGACGAGCGCCAGGTCGCGGGGGAAGATGTAATAATCATAAGCCTCAAAGAAGAGAACCGGCGAGACTCCCATGGCGAGATTCTGGGCGAGGAACCGGAGCATGAAACTCGGCATGAGCTGTTCTTCGTACAACAGGTTGGTTTTGTGTCCCCATTCATCGACCATGAATCGCAGGTTGGTTCCTTTCGCGAATTCGATAGCGGAGTCCGGTGCCGTGTAGTGGTCCAGATCGACCGCCGCCTCGGCATCTGTCGGCCATTGCTGGACAAAGGAATGCAGCGTGACAAAATCCACGTGGTTGGCGAGACCGCGCTGCATCAACCGCGTCAGAAGAATGGCGGACTGGGAATAGGGATCGGTTTGATTCGCGTCCAATAGTCCAAGCGCGGAGATTTTCGCGGTCGGGTCCAGTTCCCGGATCACCCGTGACGCGCGAACCACCAGCTCCAGGACGAATTCATCGAACAGTTCCCCAAATCGGGCCAGGTTCGCCAGGGCATTCGGAAGCGCCATTCCCGAAGCCTGAAGCCGCTCCTCGGAAAACATGAACGAATTCGGTTCGTTCAGGACTTGCCAGATCTCAATATGATCGCGGTGCGCCGCCACTATCGCTGCAACGTAACGCTCCCAGGCATCCATCCGGTCCTCGCCGGAACGCCGGATTCCATCTTCGGAGTCCTGCATGGTTGCCATATAATCCCTGAAGGTGACTCCTGCAGCAGCATCGTAGGTCATCGGCTCCACCCAGTCCGGCGGCGGAAATCCCAGCAGGCCGATTGCCTGAGAATCCAACTGCCGAAGCACCAGGCGCTTGTCGAAGTTGCCTCGTTCAAACGTGAACAGCCCTTCTCCTTCGGGTTCGACACTATTCCACAGCAGATCCACCTGTGTGAAACTGTTTGGCACATTCCGCACAGGAATCAGTTCCGCGGCCAGCTGCGAATACAGTTCTTCACGCTGGTCAATTGTCGGAGCGGCAAGATCTCCCGAAGCATTCATGACAATATAGCCGCCCCCGACACAGGCGTCGTAATAATCTCCCCACTGTTCGTCGAGGCTGACGGAAGCACCGACCGAGTTCTCCGGCAGGGCCGACATTTCCGGAAGACTGACATAGACATTCCCCTGCCCGAGTGCGGCGGAACCGAGAGAAAGCAGGATCGGCAGGAGGATGGGATAGATCGGGTGAATCTGGCGCGTCACGTTGACCTCGCGTTGATATGAAAATGAAGAGAATCAAATGGAAATATACCAAGTCGTTTCGTTTTTGCACGGCAAGGGAGTTATTCAACAGGGGCTTGACACAAGTTTTTATTCCGATACAATACTGAACAAATGTACAATGATATGGGAGGTGACCCCATGGCGACCATGCAGGATCTGCAATTCTTCGGGCTGGACGAGAAACAAATCCGAACTCTCACAACGGCTTACGGTCCCAACCTGTTGCCCCTTCAGGAGAAGGCTTTGAAACAGGGACTACTCACCGGCAGCGAGGGGCTGATGGTCTGCGCGCCTACCTCATCGGGCAAGACGCTTCTGGCGGAACTGGCATTTCTGGCGGAGGCGAAACACGACCGCCCGGTCATTCTGCTGGTTCCCTCCAAAGCGTTGGCTTCGGAGCGCTACAACCGATTGAAAAGTCGATATGATCCGTTGGGCTATCGAATCTGCCTGTCATCCCGCGACCACAGCGAGGAAGACCGCTCTATCGCCGAAGGCCGATATCATCTGGCAGTGATTGTATATGAGAAGATGTGGGGTCTGCTGCTGCGTCATCCGGGCCTGGTTTCCAGCGTGCGGGTTATCGTGATTGATGAGCTGCAATACATCGCGGATCCGGATCGCGGCCCGGACCTGGAG
>JAKPYU010000641.1 GCA_029568995.1 Candidatus Omnitrophota bacterium
GACCAGTTTCTTATCCACTCCCCTCCGATTTCCAAAGTCATTACCATATTGAAATCGGTATCCAGGTAGAAGACGTTCAAGAAATTCGTGCAGTTTATTGAGGTTGGATGTATTGCATCTTCTCCCCCAGCCGAGCCAGCAACAGAAGCATCAATCACAATCCGCCTCGATTCGGTTTCCGTCATTTGGTCGATTTTCCCCACAGATGAGGCTCCGCCGCATTCAGATAGCGGCTCTGCAATTCCAATTCCACCTTCCCGAAATCTACAGGCCATTTCTTCCCATAAGCACCTGCTTCATTCAAATCCCCGCGATGGATCTTCGTCGTTCCATCTTCTTCGTTGCGCTCGAACCAATGCAGTATGACCTTATCGGTTTCTATCTTCCCCTCTGCAACCAGGGATTGAATGGCCAGTAACAGCATGGCGCTGTGGGTTTCTGCAACAACACGCACACCGCGATTTGCCGCATCCGCCAGGATTTCCGCCAAAGCCTCCTGTGCGCGTGGGTGCAGATGGATTTCAGGCTGTTCCAGATAAACCAATTGCCCGGGTCTTGCCACAAGGAGAGCCACGAGAACCGGCAAAACCTGAGAGACTCCGAATCCAACGTCCGCAATGCTGACTAAGTCGTTTTCTTCTTCAGCTGCATGTTTCAGTCGCCCGACGCGAATCTCGATTGAGGTGGCATCTTTCTCGACAGCATCGACTTTCCACGTCAAACCTAGTTTTTCCAGATTGTTGCCAAGATCATGCAAGCGGCCGTCATTTTTTGCCTTCCAATCCAAAATGACGCTCGCTGTGTAATGACTAAAAACTCCAGGGAAACTTGGACCTGCGGCCGTTCTTTCGTATGTCCTGGGATTGTCACGCAACGCTGGGACATGAATCAAACGCGTAATCTGGAATCCGAAAATAAATCCAAATCCCAAATCCAAGCCAGCCGAGAGCATTCCATCTCTCTTATTCGGTAATCTCGCACGCAGGAAACACCGTTCACGATCAGGTCGCCAATCAGGATCGCTTGGCGGGGAGCATAAGCGCCTATATCCATTCGGAATTAGTGGAGAGAATTCGTCCCAAGTCATATCCGGCCGCACTGTGTTCCGATTCTCTGTGAGTTCGAGAAGTTCAAAGTCTCTGGAGCCTGTTTTTCGGCCAAAGACCTCCCTGAATAGCATATCATTGGGAAAATCAATTCCGATAACAAATCTGTTTGCGAAGCAATCTCCCTCAGACTTTGATAGAAACTGCTCCGGTAAAGTAAAAAACACATTCGGCCCATCCAACTTCAGCGGTCCCGGATCATAAGGGCATTCTACAGTTTGCTTGAGAAGCAAAAGCGGCTGCATGATGCTGGATTTGCCGGAACTGTTTGCCCCGGCAAGAATGGTGAGCGGGCGGATTTCAATGGACTGTTTCTTCGCGATGGATTTGAATCCCTCGACGGTGATCTTCGTGATTCCGAGTTCTTCCGGATTCTCTTTCCCGCTCTTCACGTTCGGATCTGGTGTCATTTGCGTTCCCTTTTCGCGGTTGCGTTCGACCTTCCATTATACAGGTCCCGGCGGATTCTTGGACCTGTCTTCAATGAATTGGGATCTTCCATCCATCTACCATTCCCCCTTAATCCTGCTATGATGTATCAAATTGAGATATCGGAATGAAGATTGAGGGTATGTACCTATGCAAGTCGGAATTATTGGGCTTCCTTTGAGCGGGAAGACGACCGTTTTCAACGCACTGACCGGATCGACGGCGGATACCGCCATGGGCGGGAAAAAAGACCCGAATCGCGGGGTCTGCTTTGTCCCCGATCCGCGTCTCGAACCGCTCACCAAAATCTCGAAATCGAAGAAAACCACCTATTCCACCATCGAGCTGACCGATGTCGCCGGACTGACCAAAGGGGCAGGCAAAGAGAAGGGATTCTCCAACCAGTTCCTCGGTCAACTGCGGGACATGGAGGCGCTTCTGCTTGTCGTCCGTGTGTTCGAGTCGGAGACCGTGCCTCACACGGAGGGCGCTGTCGATCCGGTGCGCGATTTGGAGATCCTGCTGACCGAGCTGATCCTGGCGGATATGACGCTCATCGAGAACCGCCTTCCGAAGGCGGAACTCATGAAAACCAAGGACGCCCAAAATCGCAAGGTTTACGAGAAAGAAGAGGCCTCTCTTCGCCGTTTCATGGCCGCCCTGGAGGACAGCCGGCCCATCATGGATGTAGAACCGACCGAAGAGGAAATGGCAGACTATGTCCATGCGTATGGGCTGCTCACGGCGCGGGAAATGCTGGTCCTCGCGAATGTGGGAGACCTGACGCACGACCGGGAACAGGCATCGCTGGAACGTCTTCGCGCCGAGACCGCGTCAAAGGGTATGGAACTGGTCGTGATGAACGCCCAGCTGGAGACGGAAGTGCACGAACTGCCCGAAGAGGAATGGCAGGATTATTTCGAGGCCTGCGGTCTGGAAGGCTCCGGCAAATCGGCGGTGATTTCCGCCTGTTACTGTGCGCTGCGGCAGCAATCGTTCCTGACGACCGGTGAAGATGAGTCCCGCGCGTGGACTATCCCCATCGGCGCGAAAGCTCCCCAGGCCGCCGGAAAGATCCACACGGATATCGAGCGTGGATTTATCCGCGCCGAGGTTGTGACATACAATGATCTGATCCGGGAAGGGTCTATTGAAGCGTGCAAGAAAGCCGGAAAATACCGGCTGGAAGGAAAAGACTACGTGGTGCAGGACGGCGACGTGATCAATTTTCGGTTCGCCGTCTAAAGAGGAGCGTGTCCCATGACTGACGTGCCCCCCCAAGTATCGCCCACCGGACGGCGGGAATCCCTGAAATCCGAATCGCAGCGCCTCACATATCCGGCGGAACAACCGACCTCCTTCAAGAATGTCCTTGCCGAGACGGGAACCGGGAAATCGGAACCTTCCGGCTCCCACATTGTACAGGTCCGCGAAGGAGATACCCTCTCCGAGATCGTAAACCGCGCCCTGAAAAAACGGAATATGCCGCACAACACCCAGGACCTCTATCACTGGGTGGAGAGTGTGGCACACGCGAACGGATTGGCAAACCCGGACCTGATCTATGCCGGGCAACGGCTTGATCTGTCCATCCTCCACGGTCAGCCGCAACCGGAACCGGTGGCCGTGTCCGACAGCGTCCCCGAACCTGAGACCGCATTTCTAACGCCAGTGTCGGGAGAAATCACATCGGGATTCGGGATGCGGATTCACCCGCTGGACCATGTGCCGCATTTCCATTACGGACTGGATATCGCCGCACCGGCGGGGACGCCGGTCTCTGCGACCGGCGCCGGAGTGGTAGCCTTTGCAGGTCAGCGGGGCGGATATGGAAACTGCGTCGATATCGACCATGGGAACGGCTGGCTCACCCGCTACGCCCATCTCGAAAGAGTCTCGGTGGGCGTGGGACAAGAAATTACCGGCGGCGACCGGATTGGAAATGTCGGGAGCACAGGACGAACAACGGGACCGCATCTGCATTTGGAGATTCACCAGAACGGAAGACGAATCAATCCGCTTTCCATGGTTTCCATCGAAGGACCAGGCCCCGCGATCCGAATTGCCGCCTCGCGCATTCCAGAAGAGGAGACCAGCTGACCGGAATGGTGGGACACAGTATTGCCTCGATCAGTCGTGCGGTATTGGACCTGTTCTATCCGCCGGTCTGTCCGGGCTGCGGCTCCGATGTCTCGGAAGAATCCGACTGGATCTGCTCCGAATGCTTTCATCGTCTGATCTATTTGCGTGGCCCCTTTTGCCGGACCTGCGGGCATCCGACCGCGGAGATCCGGGGACCTGCGTTCTGCGACAACTGCCCCGTACCCCAACCGGCTTTCGACCAATGCCGTTCCGTTGTGCACTATTGCGAAATCATGAGGCGCATCACCCATGCGTACAAATTCGACGGTCGGCGCTGCCTGGCAAAGCCGTTGTCGCAACTCCTGTTCTGGGGATACCGGAGATACTATGCGGGAGAGCGTTTCGACGCCGTCGTTCCGGTCCCGCTGCATCCATCTCGACTGCGAGAGCGTGAGTTCAACCAGGCTGCCGAAATGTTGCTGCACCTCCAAAAAGAAGCCGGGTTCGAGATGGAGGAAAACATCGTGCGTCGCGTTCGCCCCACGGAACCGCAAAGCCAGATGACCGGAATCGACCGGCACGCCAATGTCGCCGGAGCATTTGAGATCGTCGATACGTCGAAGGTTCAGGGACACCGATTCCTGGTGGTGGATGATGTCCTCACAACGGGAAACACCGTCTCGGAGGTGGCGCGAGTCCTGAAGGACAGCGGAGCGCAATTCGTCGCAGTTCTGACGGTGGCTCGTGCAACGGCGAATCATCCGTCATAATCGTGAGAGAGATTTTGGAAATATAAAACAGATCACAACCAAACATAGCGGAGGTCAGAATGATTCGGTTAAGCGGCTTTGGCGATGAAATCACATCCGATTTTGAAGGACAATTGCGCCACCTGGTCGAAATGAAGGTCAACTTCATCGAGCCGCGTGGCCTCTGGGGAACAGGAATACTCGATTTGAGCGCGGAGCAGCAGGAGCGTGCCCGTGCCGCTCTGCGACAATACGGAGTCGGGATATCGGCAATCGGATCGCCCATCGGCAAGGTCCCCATCACGGATCCCGCCGAGAAGGAAATCGCCCGGTTTCGCATTGCCGTGGAACGGGCTAAGTACTTTGGTACACCCAATATCCGCATGTTCTCGTTTTACCTGCCGAAAGGGGACGATCCCAAGAAATACCGCCAGGATGTCTTGGATCGGCTCCGAGCCATGGTGGAGATCGCAGAGGCCGAAGGGATCATGATGATGCTGGAAAACGAGGCGGATCTCTATGGAGAGAAAGCCGCTTATTGCGCGGATCTTCTGGATACGATTGATTCCCCCCATTTCAAGATGGCGTTCGATCCCGCGAATTTCGTCTGCGCAGGACAACATCCGGTGGATGAATGCCTTCCGCTGGTGCGTCGGCATATCGCGCATGTTCATATCAAAGACTGCCGGTTGGGCACGAAAGAAATGACCCTGGCAGGAGAAGGCGACGGGCAGATCGCCGAGTTCGTCCGTGCCTTGAAGGAAGACGGATACAGTGGATTTGTTACGATGGAGCCGCATCTGGCTGAAGCTGGACGCTCGTCGGGGTTCTCCGGGCCGGAATTGTTCGCCCAGGCGGTGAAATCGTTCTGCAGGATCATGGATGAGGAAGGATTGGAGCATCGGCAGATCCGCACCGCTATTATCGGCACGGGAAACATCGGGGCCTTCCATGCACGGGCCGCGCTCCATGTCCACGAGACACACCTGATCGCAGTCTGCGATACCGTTCGCGCAAGCGCAGAGAAACTGGCAACAGAACTCAATGTGGCCGCTTACTCGGATCTGGGCGACATGCTGACCCGCAAGGACCTGGACGCCGTGCATGTCTGCACACCGAGCGGTCTGCATGGAGACAACTCCATCGCCGCCATGAAAGCCGGAAAACACGTGCTCTGCGAGAAACCCATGGAAATCACCCTGGAAAAGGCCGATGCCATGATCGAGACAGCCCAGAAAGCAGGTGTGAAGCTCGGAATCATCTCTCAGCACCGATTCAACCCGAATATGCGAAAGGTCAAGGAAGCGGTGGAATCGGGGCGTTTCGGCGTCATGGTTCTGGGCGATGCGTTCATCAAGTGGTACCGGCCCCAGACTTACTATGACAGCGGAGCCTGGCGCGGAACCTGGGAAATGGACGGGGGAGGCTGCCTGATGAATCAAGGCATTCATTACATCGATATGCTGCAGTGGATCATGGGACCGGTCAGCCGGGTGTTTGCGCGGACCAACACCCGCGCGCGGAATATCGAAGTCGAAGATATCGGGATCGCGAACCTGGAATTCGAGAGTGGTGCATTCGGGAATATCATGGGAAGCACGTGCATCTATCCGGGAATGCCGGAGCGATTGGAGATCCATGGAACCAGGGGGTCGGCGGTCATTGAAAAAAGCGAACTGACATTCTGGGAAGTAGAGGGCGAAGAAGAGAAAATCGGGGGGATTGAGAAAAGGGACGGGACAGCGGCGGCACGAGATCCCATGAAGATCGACTCTTCCGGTCATCAGGCCCAGATTCGGGACTTCGCCCGCGCGATCTTCGAAAACCGGGACCCGGCCATTCCGGGAATAGAGGGCCGACGGCCGCTGGAAATCATTTTGGCCATCTATGAATCCGGCAAGTCCGGTCGAGAGGTAAGTTTGCCGCTTCCCACGTCCTCCGGCTCGCCGAATCCCGATATTATATAGTCGAAAGGTTCGGAAACGCGGTGTCCGATTCGACAAACGGCACGGTATTCATCATTGATGATGACCTGGATCTTTTGCGCTTGCTGGGGCGGAAAGTCGGCAGCGCGGGATACGAGGTCGAAACCGGCGCGACAGGTGCCGATTTGAATCGTCTATTCGCCCACCGGAAATGCGATGCGCTGATCCTGGATGTGAATCTGCCCGACGCCGATGGAGTAGACCTGCTGCGGGAAGTCCATGATTCCGAGCCGGAACTGCCGGTGATTCTGGCAACGGCCCATGCAAATGTGGAAAAAGCGGTTGAAGCCATGAAACTGGGAGCCTACGATTTCATCGTCAAGCCGGTCGATTCCACACGCCTGGAAATCCTCCTGAAAAACGCCATTGGACACTACCATCTGACCCGCAAAGTGCAGGACCTGGAATCGAAACTCTCCGGCAGAAAGCGATTCGGAGAGATCATCGGCGCAAACAAGCAGTTGCAGCTGATCTACTCGGTAATCGAGAACGTGTCGGCCAGCGATGCGTCCGTGATGATTACCGGCGAAAGCGGAACCGGAAAGGAGCTCGTGGCGCGTGCCATCCATCGGCTTTCACCTCGCGGACGCCGGGAGATGGTCGATATGAACTGCGCAGCGATCCCGGACGCCCTGATGGAAAGTGAACTGTTCGGCTATGAGAAAGGAGCCTTCACCGGCGCAATCCAGCGATATATCGGTTGCTGCGAGCGCTCCGATCAGTCAACCCTGTTCCTCGATGAGATCTGCGAAATGCCGTTTCAGATTCAGGCGAAATTGCTTCGATTCACACAGGAGCGGAATTTCTTCCGGCTGGCGGGACGTGAAAGGATTCAGGTGGATTGCCGGATCATCTCCGCCACGAATAAAGATCCGTGGAAAGAGGTCCAGGAGAATCGATTCCGCGAAGACCTCTACTATCGAATCAACGTCGTTCCCATCCATGTGCCTCCGTTGCGGGAGCGAAGGGACGATATCCCGATGCTTGCGGACCACTTCCTGCAAAAGCATTCCTCGCAGAATCGAAAATCCTTCGACTCCATCTCGGAGGATGCCATTCTGGCGTTCTATCAGTACGATTGGCCGGGAAATGTGCGTGAGCTGGAGAATGCGGTGGCGCAAGCCGTGGTGCTTCACAACGGCAAGACCATTACCCTGGATATGATTGCGTCGCATATTCGCAATCCGGAGACCGGAGAGAAACGGGGCACGGAATCTCCGGCGGAAGGAGAACGAAATCGATCCGTTGAATTCATCCCCGCACAATCGTCTACGCCGGCAGAATCAGACCAGGCGCCGGTGAAACCGATGTGGCAGCGGGAAAAGGACGCGATTCAGGAGGCACTCCGGTTCTTCCACGGGAATATCGCCGAGACCTGCGAGCATCTGGAAATGAGCCGCGCCACGCTGTATCGGAAACTGAAAAAATACAGAATCGACCGCGGCCATCCCGGCGAATGGGCGTGATCCCGATTGGTCCCGGTTCACTCCAAACAATAGCCCGGGAGTTCATCCCATGCAAAATCAGATCGTTTCTTCCCTGCTTCTTGTTTTTGTCGGAACCCTATTCTGGGCCTGGATCATCGCAGACTCCCTGATCAGGGAGTTCTCCGCGAATGTCACGTATATTGATCTGGGCGCTCTGTATATCCTGGGCCTGATATCCGGATTAACTCTCGCAATAATCTTCGTGCTCTACAGAAGAAAACAAGACCCCATGTCACGGAACAAATCCCTGTAAGCCGGAGACGTACGCTCCCCTGCCTTGAATCAATAATAGATTACCTTCGAGGCACAATTGACCCGATTATGACATCGTGCAAGAGGGTGGCTCCTCCGAAGGGTCCATAAATCCCATCTTCCCACATAATGCTTTTGAACGGGGCCGTATCCGTCACGACATCCCATTGTTCAGGAATACCGACCTCCGCGAGTACTTGTGCGTCCTGCACAATACGCATTCGATTATCCTTGATAATGAACCGCAACTCTGTCGGTCCATCGGTCCATCGGAGCGGCGCGCTGAGATGACCTGGAATGTCCAGCCGGGTTACCGCGCCATATTCTTTCCAGCGGTCATCGGAAAGGAAAGCGAATTTTGAGTCATATTCGGAGGGCCATTTTGCCGAGGTAGAGATCATCAACGACGGCCCCAGGACAACCAGGCTTGTCACACGTTGCCCCCATTGATTCAGGACGCCCCCCAGTGCGATACACTCCTGCTCGTAGGGGTGAGTTGTCTTGTCCGTCACGGGCGGGTGAGTCATCATCCGTCGGACAAAGATCCAGCGTTGGATATCCGGGTGATAGCACCACAATTCTCCCCAGGGCCAAACCCCGACAAAGAGTTCGCCCCCGTATAGTGTCATAGTTTGCGCCTCGCGGGCACTGGAGCTGACGCCCTCCATGCGGGGCGGCCAGCCTTCCAGGTGCGTGACGGTGCTCCCGTCGTACGCAAAAATCTCGCCCGTCGGGTACTGGCCCAACAGTAGCCGATCATAATAGTTGAGCATACTGTAAACCTGGTAGCTGGTTTTCAACTCGCCATCCAGGACCGTTCGCCACGTTTTACCATTAAAGGCATATAAACCGCCGATATTCGAACACGTAAGAACCTCATTTCCGAACTGTCCATAAGAAAAAGGATTCTCACCGACAACCGGAACGGTCAACACAATCGCTTTCGATAAATCGACTTGTTCCCCTTCATCGGGATGCCAGGGACAGGCATACAACTTTGTGTATCCTTCCGGATCGGTGACATAAGGACGATAACCTTCCTTCCCTGCCCAGAATGTGTGGTAAAAGAATAGGTGGCCGTGCGCATAATAGAACCGCGAGTACGTTCCCTCTCCGGGAGGATCGAGAATGGACCGGCCGTTCAATGCAATTTCACCGCCGTCAAAGTGCAAGAGGTCCTTGCCGATCCGGATTCGCCCACGATGCTTCAGATGATCGATCTCCCATCGTCCTTCCTCTGCATTCCAGCGTCGAACCTCCGGATCGGCGGCGTATAGCGTATGGCCTTCGCTGAACAGGTAGGTTCCGGCAAGGTCGCCCGGCCTCGGCAAGGAGGTCACAACCGCCTCGTATGTCTCGGAAACAGAACGAATAAAGAAATGTACCGTGTGGCGGTCGTTCGGATAATAGGTGTTATACAGACCAAGGAATCCCGCACCCAGGACATATTTACCGTCTTTTGTTCGTGCCTCGAAAAGGGAGCCGAAGTTCTGCCCGAGATCCTTGCCGTGATCCAGTCGGATACGGATTTCCATATCCGACTCTGCAACCGATTGCGCGAATGCCACTACGGGCGTGAGTCCGTTGAAGCAGGTGGCGACAAAATTCATTCCAAAGCCAAAGAAGCAAATCAAAACCACGAAAAGAGGGAATGTCTTCATGTTGTGATCTCCTGTTTGGAGCATTCTGTTCGGGGAAACCAATCCTGTTGAGATCGCGGACATCTCCT
>JAKPYU010000657.1 GCA_029568995.1 Candidatus Omnitrophota bacterium
TGCCGCAACGGTCAACAAGTGCCTTCGGTGTCTCGAAGAATTAGGCATCGTCCGCGAGCTGACCGGACAGAGACGTAATCGGATTTACAGCTATGCAAAGTATCTCGAAATCATGAATCGCGGGACAGAGGTTTGAACGGCTGCGCGGGATGAAACTTGATTGACGGGGGGCGGGGGAAGGGGGATATTATCCCTAGCTGTTCCCGTTGGATCTCAACTCCCTGGAGGACACGGGCGAAACACCGCTGGTGTATCGGCAAGGTGGGGCTGTAAGACCCCGAGGGAAGACGGGGCGACGACTTATGCAGAAAGAGACAGGGTATATTTGTCGTATCTTGCAGGCTATATAATCATCATTAGGTCGTTTCTTATGTCGGAGAACCACTGTGCCTATTGTAAGTCCTGCAGTACAATGACGCGGGAGCATCTGTGGCCAGTTTCACTTCATGAGCGTTTAGTTCGAGCTAACAACCAAGATGGAAGCCACTTTTGGCTGTCTCGTTTACGTGCAGAGATAACAAGCGAGCCAAAGACTCGCGATGTCTGCGAGAGGTGTAATAACACCGTACTGTCGGAATTAGATAGGTATATATGCTTTCTGTTCGACCGATACTTTGTTCGAATTCTAGATCGTCACGAAAGAGTGGTCTTTGAGTTCGACTATCACTTTCTAAAACGATGGCTCCTAAAAACATGCTATAACTCTGCCCGTGTGAATTCCTCGCGCGATCTGTTTGTGTTTGAGCCATTATTACCTTATATTATGGGAAAAGACATCAAAGTGGGGCGATCTGTCCTTCTTTTCCTACAGCTCTCCTATCCAGGCGAGATACCCGAAGATATGCTAACCGATGAGGCTCCGAAGTATCGTCCGGTATTCTTTCGCCCAACAGCAAATCGAGTTGGACACCTGCTTTTCCGCACGTATGGGATTGGTCAGAAGTTGTTGAGATCCGTTCATCTGCGCTCATTCACTTTCTACTTAGCCTTCTTTCAAACCGGCGAAAATCATGCTGTTCTTCAAGACTTCACAAATGTCTTTCTTTTATCGACTAGAGCGACAGCACTTCTTCGACCATCTCTGTCATGCGTGGAACTTGAATGCGATGGCCTTGACGCGTGGCTGTCATTTGCCGACAGCCGAGGTGAATTCGTGTTTAGTGACTCCAGTACCTGATAACTCATTCCGTCAACACCATCATAGTTCCGTGAGTCTGAGCCGACGTATTGCCGGAACCCGCCGCTCATACCACCCCCTCCTAATTGACTCCGGCTTACCGCTGTCCTATCATTCCCAAGGTGTGAATCCACTTCCCCAGAAAGGTCTCCCATGTCCCCCCTACCCTCTCTCCCCTTCCGATTCGCTTGCTTATCTGCAATCGCGCTATTGTTTTTGATGGGGAATCTACCCTCCAACGCAGCCGAGGTAGCGCAGGGGGAACGTGAATCGGGCAAACTGGTTTTTCATCAACCAACGGATATCCGGCTTCAATTCGGTGGGCCGATGGGAGAACGCATCCAGGCCAATCTTGAGAACTGGCTTCTTACCGCGCCGGATGCCAATCCCGGCATGATCGAGATGTTTCGCATCCGCGACAGGAAACCGAAACCGGAACTGGTCCCGTGGGCTGGAGAATTTGTCGGCAAATACCTGATCTCGGCTATCCAGGCCATGCGGATGACCGACGATCCCAGGCTGCCGATTCTTCTCAAGCGTGTTGTCGCGGAACTTGTAGCGACACAGGCGGATGACGGCTACCTCGGCCCGTTCCGCAAAGAGGAACGGCTGCTTGGAAACTGGGACCTCTGGGGCCATTACCATTGCATGATGGCGCTTCTGATGTGGCACGATGCAACCGGCGAAACGGACGCGAGAGATTGCGCCATTCGAGCCGCCGACCTGATCTGCAAAACCTACCTGGACTCCAACCGTCGCGTGCTCGATATGGGATCGCATGAAATGAACATGGCGGTGATCCATGTTCTGGGCCGCCTGTACCGCGATACCGGAAACGAGCGCTACATGCAGATGATGCGCAAGATCGAGAAGGAAATGGAGGAAGCTGGTGACTATTTCCGCCTGGGATTGCGGGGAGTGGATTTCTACAAAATGCCCCGACCGCGCTGGGAAAGCCTTCATGACATCCAAGGCATTTTGGAGTTCTATCGCATTACGGGAAACGAGGACTACAGGAAAGGGTTCGAAAACATCTGGCGCAGTATTGACCGTTTCGATGTTCACAACACCGGCGGGTTTTCAACATTCGAGCAGGCCATCGGGAATCCATATACCCCCGGAGCGATTGAGACCTGCTGCACTATCGCATGGATGGCGCTGACAATCGATATGTTGCAGCTGACCGGCGACAGCAAGGTAGCCGATGCATTGGAACTGTCCACCTGGAACCACATTCTTGGCGCGCAACACCCATCCGGCCGCTGGTGGACCTACGACACACCCATGGATGGCGTGCGTCGCGCCTCCGCGCACAGCATTGTATTTCAATCCAGGGAAGGGACACCGGAACTGAACTGCTGTTCGGTCAACGCGCCGCGCGGCCTGGGGATGCTTTCGGAGTGGGGATTCATGGCCGAGGGTGACGCAATCAT
>JAKPYU010000691.1 GCA_029568995.1 Candidatus Omnitrophota bacterium
GGGAGAGGGAGAAGAAATCGTCATTCCGGCGAAAGCGGGAATCCAGTGAGGATCCATTGGGCAATCACGGGGGATTGCCCCTACGAACCATGCTGTCGTAGGGGCAGGCCCCTGTGCCTGCCCCAGGAACCCATCAATCCCCCCACCGTTCCCACTGCGAAATCCCGCTGGTCTCTCCCACCACCGGCAGGAGAACATGAGATGACCGTTCACCTCCGACATAGATTGTCTGCTCCGCGATGACCGCATCCGAACTGGTCCAGTCGGGATTGCCGGTATTGGGATTCGCCTCGAATCGCGGGCTGTTACTGCTGGAGATTGCCACGCGAATCCGATGCCCGGCGTTGAAAACCATACTGGTAGACCACAGGTCGATCTCCAGGCGGTAGATTTCCCCCGGAGTAACGGATTCGGGATTGGAAAGCGAGTTGCGGAAACGGAGTCTACGGATGCCGTCGTTCAGCAACATGCTGCGCCCGTCCGGGTAGACATCGGTGAGTTTAGCGGTGAAATCCGTATCCGGCGTACTCGTAGAGACATAGAGAACAGCCGTAATTCGACCCGTTACTTCAAGCGGTTCCGCGAGCGGTTCGGTCGTGAAAAGCAGCACATCGCTGCGATTCTCGACTGGCCGCTGGTCGAACGATCCCATGGGCAGGACAAGATTTTGCCCGCCCAGAGTCGGCACGGGATTTTTTGGATCATACAGATACGAAAACGAACCCGGTTGTCCCGGCTCCCGCCGCAAACCTCCTTCCGTAGTCAAATAGAATGAAGTCAGGTTGGATTCGGGCGGCCACGTGTCGGCGGATCGCCATTCATTACCCGGAGTGTTCGGGCTGTCAGGCAATTCTCCCATGGTGTAGTAGAGAACCGGCGGCAAATCCACGCGCAATGGCTGATCCTTCAACCAGCAGGCGAACCATTCCTCATACGAGGGCCATTGTGAGGGTTTCTTTGCGCTGTCGGGGAAGACCTGTTCGCCGACCTGGGTGTTGTTCACGGCGTGAGTCCATGCGCCCATCAGGAGATGCACATCTCCACGTGTATTCGGACCGCCGCGCTGCTGAATCGTAGTGAACGCATCGAGTGTCCCCTGCTGGAAAATATCGAACCATCCTCCGACAAAGGCTATGGGCCAGTTCACTACCTCAGCGCGCTCGCCGAGATTCTGCAGACACCAATAGTCATCATAGGTCGGATGTGCGCGAATCTCCACAAGACATTCCGAGGGCCAGAGTCCCGCCGACAGCCAACCCTCCACCAGCGATTTTCGGAACACTCCGCCGAAATAACAGGTTTGGTGATAGTTGGAGAATGGGCCGACCTCCCATAGTTGTCCCACTAATCCCTCCGGCGCTATTCCGGCAAGCAGCATCTGCAAGATGCTTCCGGCGGATGGCCCCACGGTGACGATTCTCCCGTTGCACCAATTCTGCGCGCGAATCCACTGCATGGTGTCGTACCCGTCCTGCAACTCTCCCCAACCGTCATCGACCCAGGGACGGGCAGTCCCCTCCGAGGCAAACCGTCCCCGCGCATCCTGAATCACCACGGCATAACCGCTGCTCGAATACGACCCCAAATCGGCGCTAAGGGTTTTCCCGTATGGTGTCCG
>JAKPYU010000696.1 GCA_029568995.1 Candidatus Omnitrophota bacterium
CGGGAACTCGCTGTGCAGAATAAAAGCAAAGGATGCCACGGGAATCTCACGATAGGCGAAGCTGATTTTGGTCCGGTCGGCTTTGACAATCCCTCCCGCGGTAAGAGCGTCCACGATGGCCTTGCCGCAATCAACAATACTATTGGCCTCGGGAAACTTTTCTGCAAGGCGTTTTCGGATGCGCTCGCGGCTCAATCGGCCGGCGCCGAGATTGGGAAGGACAAGGTCCTCGATGATCTCAACCTCGAGCGGCTCCGAGAGAAGAAAACGGTAAAAGCAGACATCCCGCAGCTCCTGGGCATCCGGGAAAGCCTTGGCGAATAAACGCAAAGGGGCGTCTGCATAGCCTTTCGGGAACATCCTGCGTGTGATGTAATTGGCGTATCGTTGCCGGGTCTGTTCCGCGCTGAAATGGAGCTTGGCGCGGAGGAAGGAGCGTATTTCGTCCAGCGACTCGCTGTCCGGAAGGCTGGGAAGAATTTGAATGGCCTCCTTGAGCACGGCCTTGCCGAACATCTCCGTGCCGTACCTCTGGATTACCTTTTCACGGCGCGGTTCAGCGACCGCCGAAGACGCCTGCTCCAACTCTGGAGAAATCGTCTCGAACAACGTGGTTTGCCTCGGCGGCTTGAGTGTTTCTTTGCCGGGCCGTTTGGGGCCATAATGCTGGCGAATCCAGTCAATCAGTTTAAGAAGGACCGCGCTGTTTTCCTTAACACCATCAAACTGGCAGAGCGTTTCCATCGAAGTCTCCAGCAGGGATGGGAGGCTGCCGTATTCCGAGAGCAGTCGTTTGGCAAGAGGCCGAACATCCTTTTGCGGGATGGCATAGGTCAGCAGAAGCTCCAGCAGGGCTTCCTCCGAGCGGGAGCTTTCCTCGCCGCTCGCGAAGCGATCCCTCAATCGTTGTCGATGACCTTTGTTCCCTGTATCCGGCATCTTTATTTCGACCTGTCCTTTGGCGGGTTGGGGTCTTCATTGTCCTTTTCACCGGCTGCGCCGGACTTCACCCACGCGTCCACTTCTTTTCTGTCGAACTTCCAGAGCCGACCGATCTTGTGGCCCGGCATCTGCCGTTCGCTAATCCACTTGTAGACCGTATCCCGCTTGATGCCGAGATGGTCAGCAATCTCATCCACGGAGAGCCATCGGTCTTCCATTATTCGACCCCGCTCACTGTTGGCTTCATTGGTTGACTCCCAACAGCCTCTTTCCTTTGGTTGATCGGTGTCCCACGTTCCAGTCCTCGTCGCTTACATCCCAATAAACCAGGACAAACAGGGTTACAATATATCAGATGGAGGTCCAATGTCAAGCGGTTTATCCGGTTATTCTACCAATTTAACCGAATGTGACCGAGTAACATCTATCGAGTCCAGATGGGCTTGCCTATCGGCTTTAGACTGCCGGAGATCGGGTCCTCACCCACATAGAGCCAGGCCGGAAGCATGGTTCCGTTGACCTGGACCGGAACCAGGACGCGGCGGTAGAGGCAGGGACCGCCGGGATGAAACCCCTCCAGCCGGTCGATGGCCGGGAGGCGGATCACGGGATCGTCGAAGGTGAGAATCTCCCCGTACACGGGGCCCCAGGGCGCGCCTGTGCCCTTCTTC
>JAKPYU010000721.1 GCA_029568995.1 Candidatus Omnitrophota bacterium
GGCAGGATGGCCTGGAACCGTCGATCCCGGCCCTGCTTTGCGGAGCCACCTGCGGAATCGCCCTCGACCAGGAAGATCTCACAGAGTTCCGGTTCCCGCTCGGAGCAGTCCGCCAGTTTTCCGGGGAGACCGCCGCTGTCAATGGCGTTCTTACGGCGGGCGAGGTTGCGTGCTTTCCGGGCGGCTTCCCGCGCCTGCGCCGCGGTCACACATTTCCCGATCAGCTTCCGGGCGACATCGGGATTTTCTTCAAAGTACTCGGACAGCCCCTCGTTGACGATGGATTCGACAAGCCCCTTGACTTCGCTGTTCCCCAGCTTGGTCTTTGTCTGGCCCTCAAATTGAGGCTGGGACAATTTCACGCTGATAACGGCTGCCAGCCCCTCGCGGACATCATCGCCGGTCAGGGTATAATCCGCTTTCTTGAGCAGGTCGTTTTTCTTGGCATAATCGTTCGCCGTTCGTGTCAGGGCGGAGCGGAATCCCACGAGGTGAGTTCCGCCTTCTTTTGTGTTGATGTTATTCGCGAAGGAAAAGACATTGTCCTGGTATCCGTCATTGTATTGCATGGCGATCTCGACGGAGACCATTTTGGTCTCTTCACCCTCTTGTATCTCTCGCTCTTTCTGAAAGCTGATGGGGGTCCGGTGGAGCACGTTTTTGTTCTGATTCAGGAATTTAACGAATTCCACAATGCCGCCTTTGAAGCAGAACTCGACTCGTTTGCCTTCCACCCGTTCATCGGCGAGAATGATGGTCACGCCGCTGTTCAGGAAAGCCAGTTCACGAAGACGGACCGCGAGGATCTCGAAGGAGAATTCGATTGTCTCAAAGACTTTCGGGTCAGGATGGAAAGTGACCTTGGTACCGGTCCTTTTCGCCGGACGGACTTTTTCCAGCGACCCATCGGGGAATCCGTGGCTATATCGCTGGTGGAACAGAAATCCATCCCGCTTGACATCCACCTCCAGCCAATCCGAAAGGGCGTTCACAACAGAAACACCAACACCGTGCAGACCACCCGAGGTCTTATACGAGTGGTTATCGAACTTGCCCCCGGCATGAAGCACGGTCAGCACGACTTCCAGGGCTGTTTTATCAGGGTACCGTTGATGTTTTCCGACGGGGATACCGCGTCCTTCATCCTCGACGGTAACGCTATTGTCGTAATGGATGACGACCTCAATACGAGTTCCGTATCCGACAGATGCCTCATCGATAGAGTTATCGACAACCTCATACACGAGGTGATGCAATCCTTCCGGGCCGGTCGATCCGATATACATGGCGGGTCGTTTTCGTACGGCTTCGAGGCCCTCAAGGACCAGGATATTGCTTTCGTCATAGGTCCCCACGGAAGAATTGGGATCATGCTGGGTCATCGGAGATATTCCCTCAACCAGGTCGTCCCAGGCATCGCACGTTTCCTGCGATCTGAGAGCGGTGATACGAGTCTGTCGCCAGGGGTACGCGAATCACACGGAACGTATCTTTCGGGGCACGTTCGCGTGGAAAAATCGGAGTATCAATCCGATTCAGATTCCGGTTAATTCTACCTTTGTTGAAGCTATGAAAAGTATACGAGAAACTGGACTTATTGTCAAGGATGTCCGCGAAAAGAATGCACAATAAATTGTGTATTCCAGAGGTAGAAATCACAATTTGTTGTGGTTTATGGGTTCCGGCGAGGGAAGAACTTGCCGGAAGGGTTTCCCGGTGCTAGTCTCCCAGCACAAGAACCCTGAATCGGGCGATCAACAGCCCCCGAATCCGCCATGAAATCCATTGTCATCCTCGGCTCGACCGGCTCCATCGGGACACAATGTCTGGATGTGATTCGCCAACATAAAGACCGATTTCGGGTACTCGGATTGGCTGCCGGAACCAATGGGCGACTCCTGGCAAAACAGGTTGAGGAGTTCCGCCCACAGGTTTGCGGATTGGTGGAGGCCAAAGAACCGCTGCCCCTACCGGCGAACTGGGACGGCGGGTTTCTAAGCGGGCCGGATGTTCTGTCGACGCTGGCAACGCTTCCTGGAGCGGACATGGTGGTGGTGGCGACCGTGGGGGCGACAGGACTGGACCCCACTCTCCAGGCGATTGCCTCCGGCAAGGACATTGCAATCGCCAACAAGGAAGTTCTGGTAATGGCCGGGGAACTGGCGATAGCGGAGGCCAGGAAACACGCGGTGCGGTTATTGCCTATCGACAGCGAACACAGTGCTGTCCTACAGTGTCTCACAGCCGGACGGCGAGAGGATGTGCAGAGCATTATTTTGACCGCTTCCGGCGGTCCGTTCCGGCGATGGGATATGGAGCGGATTCCGTACGCCACGCCGGAGGACGCATTGGCCCATCCTACCTGGGATATGGGACCGAAAATCACGATCGACAGCGCGACTATGTTCAACAAGGGACTTGAAATTATCGAGGCCCATCACCTGTTCGACCTGCCGGTTGAGCGGATCCGTGTGTTGATCCACCCTCAATCCATTGTTCATTCCATGGTCGAATACTGCGATGGGTCTGTGATTGCCCAGCTGGGAACAACGGACATGCGGACGCCTATTCAACTGGCGCTGTCCTACCCGGAGCGGCTTTCCGCTCCCGCCGAGCCGCTGGATCTAGCCCAGCTGGCGGAATTGGAGTTCCTGGAACCGGATATGGAGAGGTATCCCTGTCTGGAGCTGGCGCGGGATGCTGCGCACACGGGGGGAACCATGCCGGCTTTTCTTTCCGTCGTGAACGAGGAGCTGGTTGCGGCGTTCCTGGGACATCGTATCGGATTTGGAGCGATCCCTGACCTGATGGCCCAGGCGATGGAACGCCATACCCCTATCCGCGATTACTCACTTCAAACCATCCATGAGACAGATCGGGAGGCCAGGATGGTGGCGAGGGGGTTGATGGGGGGGTAGGGATAGATTTGTGGCCCCTCAATCTGCTGAGATTCCTCACATTCGTTCGGAATGACATTCCTCTTGTCATTTCGACCGAAGGGAGAAATCTCCTCGAAGATAGAAATCTTTCATACTGATTCGCAACGGCAATATGTCAAAATGATCTGATTGCGGAATTCCAAATCACATCGACTGCCTCCCGCAGAATGCTCTCTCGCATCTCCTCTCGCAACGCGGGACGGGTGACCAGATCGATCTTGCGTTGCAGCAACTGTGAGAGATGCCGACGCACGCGCAAGAAATGAAACATCCCTATGGGGCCGTCA
>JAKPYU010000755.1 GCA_029568995.1 Candidatus Omnitrophota bacterium
TTTCGTGCCGTAGAGAGCCGCACCATCGAGTTTCGCTTTTGTCTCTCTGATATTCTGCGAATTGGAGTCAATCGCAATGACCGTCAATTCAGACTGTTTCGCTATCTCATAAGCAAGTCGCCCGTCACCGCATCCCAGAACCAGACAGTAGCCTTTTCGAACAGAGGACTGTCCAAGTATTTCCCCGGCGAGGGATTGGTAATCCGTTGCAAGTCTGTCCTCTGCGTACGGAGACTTCTCGATCTTCGCGGTGCGCTTGCCGGGATTCTTGGGAGTGCCTTCGGTGAAACAGGAGATGGAGCCGTCGTCGGAGCTGACAAGGAGTTTCCCATCGGAGATCGCTAATCCCGCAACCTCACCGGAGACGCTGCCTTTCCACACTTCTTTGCCATCGGTGGTATCCAGCGCGAGCAGGGATTCCTTGCCCCCCACGATCAGAGTCTGCCCGGCCAAGGCCATGGTATTAAAATCCTTTGCGGGGGCAAACCAGCGGTACGCGGTGGATTTCAGTTGCCCCTGCTCTTCCTGGATGGCTTTCATTCTCGCGGAGATCTGGGCGATTTCCTCGTTTGCTGTGTCTTTCTTTGCCTGATCCGCCTGCGCCGTCTTCGCCCGCAGATCCATAATCCGTCGTCGGATGTTGGCTTCTTCCGAGGCGAGTTCCTGCAAGCGTTTGTTGATTTCGGGATATTTCACCCGGTCGATTGCGTAAACGCCGTCGCCGGTGAGAACAAAGGAATCCTGCGCGGTAACGACAAGATCGACACCGGGGAACCAGGCATACGGCTCGCCGAGTCGCCGTCCGGTTCCGTCCTCGTAGGAGACTTTGGCGGGAGTACCGGAGAGATCGACGCCGGAAATCAGCTCATTCCGATCCAGCAATGTCCACGTGCCGCCGACCTTTGCGCCGGGATTGAGATAGAAAAGAAACTCGCCGTTTTCCCGGCTGAATCCGGCGGGCATTGCACGGCTGGAAGGCACGTAAAGGACCTCTTTCGATACAACCAGATATCCCTGGGGCGAGATTCCACCGAAGTTGAGTTCATGTGCCTGATCGCCGATGGTGTCGTTTTTCCAGACGATCTCGCCGGTTTCGGCATTGAGCGCACAGATTTGAATCCCCTCATAAGGAAACACACCGGCGGCGAAATACGCGACACCCCCATCCACTAATACATTTGTGCGAACCGGCCAGAGCGAGATCATGCGGCCGTTCCCCAGGACCTTTCGGTCGCTGGGTCCGGCGCGGAATTTCCAG
>JAKPYU010000770.1 GCA_029568995.1 Candidatus Omnitrophota bacterium
CCATATCGAACCGGGAATGCGGGACAACACTCCCATCTACCTGCTTGAAGGAAGATCGGGAAGCGACGGATACCGGGCTGTGGTCGATGCCCGGATTGCGCGGGTCCTGACTATCACAAAGAACGGCGAGCCGTTTTACGAATGGCCGGGAATCATCGTGGCAGGACATCGCGGCAATGTGAGTTTCGCACCGGAGAACACAATCGCCGCTCTTAACAAAGGAATCGAACTGGGCGCGGATCTGGTCGAAATCGACATCCGCGAGACAAAGGACGGACACCTGGTTATTATGCACGATTCCAGCGTGGATCGAACGACCAGCGGGAAAGGCAAAATCGCCGAGTTGACACTGGAGGAGATCAAGGCGTTCGATGCAGGCTCCTGGTTCAGCGAGGAATACAAGGGAGAGAAGGTTCCCACCCTGGATGAGGCCCTGAGCGCGATTGAGGGCCGCGCTTTGCCGGATCTGGATTTCAAAGCAGGGACTCCCGGCAAATTGATAGCGGCTCTGGAGAAACACAATTTGCTTGGGAAAGTCACCTTGTACTGCGGCTCCTGGGATCTACTTCAATCGACATTGCAAGAGAACAAACAGTTTGAGATCCGACCGACCGTGCCGTTTGGACGGATCGGCTTGCCGATTCTATTGGAGAAGCTCAATCCACCTATCGTGAATATGGACTGGCCGCAATTCACCGAATCGCTGGTGTTGGAGACTCATCTGCTGGGCAAAAAGGCCTTTGTCAACGTGATGGGCGCCAATGACACGGAATTCGGCATGTTGCGCGCCATGGATGCCGGTGCGGATTATCTTCAAAGCGATCACCTGGATCTGCTGATGCCGCTGCTGAGAGCAAGAGGGCTGCATAAATAGAAATGCGCGAAATTATATAGAGGAATGATCCTCAGATCGGCAAAAGGAGAACGGAAGATGGATAGAAGGACCTTTATGAAGGCAGGATCGGCGGGTTTGGTGGCTCTCTCAGCGGCTGGCCGCAGTTCTGCGGATATGACGCCTTCGGAAATGCAGGAGGTTGTGGAACGCAGGAATGCCGTCTTGTCCGGCATTCAGTCGCTGAAGGGCAGCATTCGCGCAATGACCTTCGGGCTTGAGAATGAGACTTATGGCATGCCCATAGTCAAGATCGCAGACAACTACAGATTCACTTGGCAGCGTGACAGAGGATACAGCTCCTATGGAGCTATGTTCTGCGTTCAAGGCGATGCCATATCAAAAAGGGCCTTGTTTGGCAGGCAAATCCTGGCCGGCCGGGAACGGATGGATGTTTACATACGTGATTCGGAATTCGATCCCTGGGAACACAAGGATCCGGTTGAAAAAGAGGCTGAGAAAACGGTCCCATTATCCTTGGTGGCCAAGGATTTCAGATATACCCCGCTGGAGATTCTTTTGACACCGATCGAACTCAGGGCCTATCCGCATACGATCAAATGCGAGCCACGCTGCGGACTTGAATCCGCCATTGTTGTGGAAACCCCGGACTGTGGAGAACCAACGTGGATAGTTGAATGGATTCTCGATCCGAAAGACGGAGCGGTGAGAGGCGGAAAGAGAGCGATGACACCATTTAGCTTGTTGAGTTCCAAGGAGAATCCCGCAATTGAGTTTGCAGGCCACACGTTCCACAGGAATCTCCATCTTGCGAACAACGTTTTTGCGGGTTTTTCCGAGCGGGAGCAGGTGCTTGTATCCGGGGAGAGTTCCCTCTGTGTTTCCCAGATCATTGACCTTGAGATAAATCCGACGTTAACAGACAAGGATTTCGAGATTCCGCCACTCATTAAGGAAGGGTGATGTTCGGGTGGATGGGATGAACGGGGGTATCGACGGGATTCAGGCGTGGTATGATGGAGATACGACGTTCAAAGAGAAAGGTGGCAGCTACGCTGCCGCACTCCAAGGGAGACATAGAATGAGACTTGCCGTTATTATCGAGCGCGAAGGTGATGGGTACGTGTCATTCTGCCCGGAGCTGGACATCGCCAGTCAGGGCATGAGTATTGAAGAGGCACGAGAGAACCTTCGGGAGGCAATCGAACTGTTCTTCGAGGCCGCATCGCCGGGAGAGATTCAGCAACGTCTTCGTGGAGATATGTTCATCACACAAGTCGAGGTGGCTGTTGGGTAGACTGAGAGTTCTTTCGGGAAGAGAAGTATGTTCGATTCTGGCAGACTATGGCTTCCTGGAAGTGCGTCGCCACGGCAGCCACATTGTCATGCAGAAGGGACTTGCCCAAGAGACAATCACGGTTCCCGTTCCGGACCATGATGAGGTAAGGATCGGAACGCTGCAATCCATTATCCGCCAGTCCGGAGTACCCCGGAAGGAATTCGAAGTGGATAAATGACCAGCGTACGCGGGCGGGACGCCCATGCTACGGATTCAACAGCAGAATATCAGGAACTGCTATTGCCGGGACTCAGCAGACGAAGTCCTTGCAGGAAATACTGTCCCACACTGACCAGCGTCAGCCCAGCGGCAACCACATTGACAATCAGGGGATACGGAACCGGGAAAGAGAAAACCGTCGCCACGACCGCGGCGAATTGAAAGGCGGTCGCCCATTTGCTTGTCCGTGTGGGCGAGGCCTCCACCCTCCCCAGGATCGTCGCTACCAGCGCCCAGCCGATCACCACCAGGATATCCTTGCTGATAACAATCATGGCCAGCCAGATTGGCAGCCGGTCGAAAATGGCGAGGAGAATAAACGAGGTCAGCACAAACAGCTTATCCGCGAGCGGGTCCAAGAGTCCCCCCAGGGCTGTCTCCTGCCCGTGACGTCGCGCGAAATACCCGTCCAGAAAGTCGCTCAGGAAAATCATCACCAGGACAATTCGTGCCCATACAACGAATTCCGGCGCTCCAACCCGGCTGTAGCTGTAATAGCAAAGCCAGAAAAAGCACGGAACCAGGAGAATCCGTCCCAACGACAAAGCATTTGCGATATTCATAATCTCTCTGGTAATCCTATTGGAATCCTCATATTATCATAGGTCGTTACCGAGTGGTCAGGTGTCTCGTTTCTCCTGGGAACCGCCACATATCAGAGGATCCGACCGTGAAAATCAGCGTTCGTCAACTGGAGCGTTTCCTGGTGGGCGCATGTGCCTTCCTGATGATCATCCTGTACTGTCAGCTGTTCTTCCGAAGTTGCGGGGGACCGTTCCCGGAGCGGCTCCGTGGACCGTTCGCGAAAGAAAGCTATACCCGCCTGGGCGATCTCCCCGAGGACGAACGCGATTATGTCCCCAATGTCGAACTCCCGGCAAAATAACCGGACATTTCCGACGCAATTTTTCACCCATCGTGCTCCCCCTCCGGAAGTTGAAAGTCCATGTCAACCGGCTTGTGTACGCTGGATTCCGGCTTTCGCCGGAATGACGACACGGGCCGTCCTCTCCCTTTTACATCTCCCGTCCATCCTATTGGTCCTATTGGTTCTATTGGTCCCATTCTCTTACGCAGAATCAGAACCGTGCGATCCCTGGGCTGATGCCATGGCGTCGATTGGAAAAACTCCCGATGACCTGCGGTTCGACCGCTACGACCCCACGCTGTTCGGCGGCGGGGACCTGCGACTGAGTTTCTTTGACCTTCTGGTCAATAACCCTCTCAAGGTCGAACCGTATTGCATCCGAAGCAAAGAGATTTACCTGGAAAAATCCGCCTCGCTTCATGATGTGCTGATGCTGATGAGCATTCGGGTCGATGAAGGAGTGCGTCGCGGATTGTATTTCAACGATCTGGAAGCAGTCGAAAAGACCGCCGAAGAACCGGACGGGATTCTTGTGTCGCTGGATACGCTTTACAAACAATGCGGGAAACACACTCCCGCAAGGCTTCGGCGAGAGATTCGGAAATGGTCGGCTGAGGCGCACCCGGAGCTTGTGAAATGCCTGGCCCTGCTTCTGGGCGCATCGGCGCAGGGACTGGCCTGGCACAAGATGGCCTTTCAGCGCGTCAATCCGGAGACACTCGAAACGCTCGCGGGCCGTCTACACACTCTGCCGGTGGTGGAGGAAGGCGAGCTGGATTGGGATGTGTACGGGATCATCAGCCAAGTTGATTACAAATTTCTCTATGCCGGGGCGCTGGACATCTCGCAAGCGGTAGATCGTGCAACAGCACGATTGCTCTCCGCCTCGGATGGACTGCACGCCCCTCCGCTGCGACTTAAGACCGTTCTCGGCGAAATTCAAATCGGCACAACCGGGGATGATACCTTTGAAAGCAAGGACCATCTCTTTCTTACTATAGACTGGGGCGGGAATGACACCTATCGTGGTGCGGCGTCTTCCCGCCCGCCGTATAATCCTCTCGGCATCACAATCGACCTCAAAGGGAATGACCTCTATACCGGGACCCGATCTGCCGGGGCCGGAATCCAGGGATACGGCTTTCTGGTGGACTCGGAGGGGGATGACCGGTATGAAGCAGAGGAATTAAGCCAGGGCTGCGGGGTATTCGGAGTGGGAGGAATGCTGGACGGTGGAGGAGATGATACGTATGAATCCGTCACACTGGCACAGGGGTCCGGACAATTCGGATTGGGACTGCTGATCGACCGGGGGGGAAATGACACCTATTCCACCTATCGCCTGTCACAGGGGTACGGGTTCACGAAAGGTTGCGGATTATTAATGGATTGCGGCGGAGATGACTCTTACTGTGCCAACGATACGGATATTCGGTTCCCATCCTCGCAAACAGCAGAGCATAACGGGAATCTCTGCCAGGGAGCGGGTGCCGGACTGCGTGGGGATTTGTGGCATGGTCACAGCCTGGGCGGCGGGATCGGCATGTTGATCGATGCGCAAGGGGATGACCAATACCGGGGCGGCATATTCGTTCAGGGG
>JAKPYU010000216.1 GCA_029568995.1 Candidatus Omnitrophota bacterium
TCTTTTTGAGCGAGAAGATACTCCTCTTCTCGCTCCGAGCCAGCCTTCAACATGGTGTCTACGCTTCCCGAATCCGCAAGTTGTTCTCCGAGAGAAAGGCAAGGAATTGGTCATTGAAAGCCGCGATCTCTTCGCCGGTTAGTGTTCCATCCGGTTTGTACAGCGAAAATCGGAACGTGTAGCTGCGCACATCCGCCATGTCCCCGGTTCCCTCATAAGCACAGACATAGTCCCGACGAAGAATCATCGGATGGGAAAATCGGTTAAGAATCTCCTCTAATTCACCAAACGGCCGCTCCTTCGAAAGAAGAATCGAGTAATCTTTTTCGCTGATCGGAAACCGTGGCGGCTCACGGAATACCGTCTCCACTTTCGGCAGGTCCAGAATCGCCTGCAAGTCGATTTCAAAACAGGCCAGCACCATTCCACGCGGGAAGCACGATAATACATTTGCACTGGGAATGCCGACAGAACCGACCGTTTTGTCGCCGACCTGAATCGACAGACTGGTCGGTTCATCAAACCAGGGGGTGGATTCATCGGATTGAAAGGCTCTCCAGCGAGGTGGCTCGACCTGCGCCACCTCCAGGATAGCCTCCACAATCCCCTTGGCGCGAGTGAAACAGGCCTGGGTAGAACGCACGGATTTCCGTGTACACAGCACACCGGCAAGCGTGGGCGTTTCCGTTCGGGAATCGCCCTGGGCGAGGTACTTCTTCCCAATCTCAAAGATGTCTACGTGGTCCGTATGGCGCAGGTTCTGCCGTACCGCGCGCAGCAGGTTCGGTAGAAGGTGCGTTCGCATACATGTGTTATTTTCGGTACAGGGATTCTTGAGGGTCAGGCCATTCGTGGCTGTGTAGTCCAGTTCCGCCAGCCAATCGTTATCGAACCATCCGTATGTGTATATTTCGGACATGCCGAAAGTCTGACTCAGCATGGTGCAGAGACGGCGTTCCATTCGCCGTTTCTCATTGAATGTCCCCTTCTCCATCTGGATCATGGGCATGGCAGGCTCGATGTTGTCGAATCCGAATATCCGCGCAACCTCTTCAACAATATCCGCCGGGATGGAAATATCCCGTTCGCTGCGGTAAAGAGGCACGGTAACGAGAATTTCCTCACCGGACTTCTCCACACCGAATCCCAGAGACCGAAGAATCTCTTCCGCGCGTCCGGGCGGCAGCGGGCGACCGACCAGGCGATCCACGCTGCCGGATTTGAGACGGATCGTACGGTCCTTGCTGTCGAGTTCCGGGGCGGAGTCGGACAGAGAAGAGACCACCTCGGCTTTTGGGAAAGCAGTCCGGAGAAGCGCCAGAAATCGCTGGACCCCCACTTTTGCGTTGTGATGCGGCTGACCGCGCCCGAATCGCTGGGCGGCATCGGTGCGAAGCCCCAGGCGCAGCGAGGTTCGCCGAATCGTGCTTGGATCGAAATTTGCACTTTCAAGAAAGACACGGTAAGTCGCCGGAGTGATTTCCGTTTCTGCGCCGCCCATCACTCCGGCAATGGCAATCGGTTTCGTTCCATCCAGAATCATCAGATCGCCGGGAATCATGGGCCGGGCCACATCGTCCAGGGTAACAAACGGCCCCGCTTCTTTCATGGTGTCGATCCGCACATTCTGGACGGTGTCCCAATCGAACGCATGAAGCGGCTGGGCCAGCTCGGCCATGACAAAGTTCGTCAGATCGACTGCCAGGTTAATCGGCCGCATTCCCACCTGAAGAAGAACGATCTGGATGGACAGCGGGGCCGAAACCGGGGGCAGGTTCTCGATCCCAATCGCGCAATAGCGGGGACAACGCTGTGCATCGAGCACTTTCACATCCAAGGCGGGCAAGCCGCTGAAACGGCTTGTGTCCACCAGATCCAGCGGTTTCAGAGGAACTCCGTAAATCGCAGCCAGCTCGCGGGCCAGGCCATAATGCCCCCAGAGATCGGGCCGGTGGGTTAATGACTTGTTGTCTACCTCGATCAGCCAATCAAGCGGCGGGCAGTATTTCTCGAGAGGATCGCCGGGCTGGGCATCCTCGCCTAAATCGAAGATGAAATCGTCGTATTCGCCGAGGCCTATCTCAACGGGAGAGACCAGCATTCCTTCGCTGTTCACTCCGCCCATCGTGGTCGGCTGCAAAACCGTTCCGTCGGCGGTTCTTGCGCCGGGGAGGGCAAACAGGGACAGCATTCCTTCTCGGACATTGGGAGCGCCGCAGACCGTTTGAAATGTGCCGTTTCCGGTATCGACCTGCACAATGCGCAGGTGATCCGAGTCCGGCATGGGACCGGATTGCAGAACGCGGGCAACCACCACATGTTCGACACATCGCCGGACCTGCTCGACCCCCTCCACCTCACAGGTGGCCATGGTCAGCCGCAGGGCGATTTCACGGGGCGACTGATCGGGAATGGAGACATATTCTCGAAGCCAATTCAACGAATAATACACGGGGTCCTGTTCCTCCTGATTCCTTCTTTCAGAGGCTCGGCGCGAATTGTTTCATCACACGCAAGTCGCCGGAGTTCAGCACACGAATATCTGAAATGCCGTACCGCATCATCACCAGGCGGGTGAGTCCGAGGCCGAACGCAAAGCCGGTCCACTCATCGGGGTCGATTCCGCCGAATCGGAGCACGTTCGGATGCACCATTCCGCAGGGCAACAGTTCCACCCAGCCGGAATGCTTGCAGGTTGAACAGCCGGGTCCGCCGCAGATCAGGCACTGAATGTCGAGTTCGAATCCCGGCTCAACGAATGGGAAATAGCCGGGTCGAAGCCGAACCATGACATCCCGCCCGAATACACGCGACAGGAGGCCTTTCATCACGGCGATCAGATGCGCAACGGTCACGTTTCGATCCACCATCAGCCCTTCCAGCTGGTAGAACGTATTCTCATGGCTTGCGTCAATCGTTTCGTATCGGAAGCATCGCCCGGGGAAAATGAACCGGAATGGGGGCTTGACCTGCTCCATCATGCGCACCTGGCAGGCAGAGGTGTGCGTGCGCAGGATCATGCCGTTGTCGAGCCAGAAGGTATCCTGCATTTCACGCGCCGGGTGATCCTCCGGGATATTGAGCGCGATAAAGTTGTAATAATCGTTCTCGATTTCGAATCCCTCCGCAACCCGGAATCCGAGAGATGCAAAAATGTCCTCAATGAACGACTGCACGATGGTCAGCGGATGCAGCGACCCCCGCGCGGGTCGCTCGCCGGGCAGCGTGATATCCACCTCGCGGATCTGAGATCGGCGCTCCGTTCGCTCCAAATCGCCCTTGCGCTTCTCGATGGCCTCTTCCATCGCGGCTTTGGCGTCATTAAACGAAGCACCGAACTCCTTGCGCTCGTCCGGTGAAGCGGTTTGAAAGGAGAATCCTTTGCGGCTTTCGGCCAGAAGCCCTTTCCGACTCAGGAACTGAGTCCGTACCGCCTCCAGGTCCTGAAGGTTTCGAACTTTCGCAAGAGAGGCGTGAAACTCAGTCAGCAAACGGTCAAATAGATCCATAACGCTGTCCTTCCCGACATACCGTGGGTACTCTTGGAGAGAAAGAATCATCTTGCGGGAAAAAGGCCGATTTGCTCAAGGGACCCGGACCTTTCCGCATGATGGGACTTCGCCTTTGGGGCCAAATGATGGAAGATACACATAGGATGAATTGAAAGGAAGTTAAGATGAAGCAACAGGGAGCCTTTCCCGCCGTCACCGAGATCCTGCCGGACATTGCGGAATTGGTGACCTCTGCCGCCCGATCCTGCGGAATGCTCGACGCCCATGTGGCCCAATTGGAGCTGGCGGTGGATGAGGCTTGCACAAACATCATCAATTATGCGTATGCGGGCACCGATGGGGGGAAAATCGAAATCCTGTGCGAAGACGATCGGGAAGACTTTCTTGTCACAATCCGCGACAACGGCGCTCCGTTCGACCAGACACAGCCAACCGAGCCGGACCTGGAA
>JAKPYU010000009.1 GCA_029568995.1 Candidatus Omnitrophota bacterium
GGGATTGATGGGTTCCTGGGGCAGGCACAGGGGCCTGCCCCTACGACAGCATGGTTCGTAGGGGCAATCCCCCGTGATTGCCCAATGGATCCTCACTGGATTCCCGCTTTCGCCGGAATGACGATTTCTTCTCCCTCTCCCACCGGGAGAGGGTTGGGGTGAGGGAAATAAGCGCTTCATTGACACCCGGATACCCTCTAGCTACAGTGTGCTTCATGTCTATTTCGGACTGGTTCTTTTTCGTGTTGACCGTGCTGATCGGCCTGGCATCGGGAAGTTTTGCGAACGTATGCATTTTGCGCATTCCGGCGGATCTCTCGATTGTCTTTCCGGCTTCCCACTGTTTCTCCTGCGGCAGGGCGCTCTTGTGGCGGGATAATATCCCCCTGCTCTCGTTCGTGCTGCTGAGAGCGAAATGCCGCTGGTGCGCCGCGCCGATTTCACCCCGGTATCCCCTCATCGAATTTCTGACTTGCGCTGTATTCACTGGAATCTATCTGCGATTCGGCGCATCCCTGCCGACTCTCGTGTACTGCATCCTCGCGCTGGATTTGATCATCGCATCGGGGATTGACTGGGACCATCTGTGGATTCCCCGTTTTCTAACTACTCCCGGAACGGTCATCGGTCTTGTGCTGGTAACGCTGGTCTGGTTCTTTGAATGGCCGGGAGAGTGGATTGTCAGAACGCCGTGGGATGCGCTGCTCGGAGCCTGTGTCGGCGGCGGCGTTATTTACCTGGTTCGACTTGGCGCAAACTGGTACTACAACAGGTATCGCAATTACAGTATCTATAAGGAGAACGAAGAAGATCCCATTGAAACAATGGGGCTGGGTGATGTCGATCTGATGCTCCTCATCGGCATGTTCATCGGATGGGATCTCGCGCTGTTGACGATCTTCCTGGGGTCATTGTTCGGTTCGTTATTTGGTTTAGTTACACGTTTCTGCGGATACAAGCTCATCAAGATCCCTTTTGGCCCATACCTGGCTCTCGGCGCGTATCTTTGCCTGCTGTGGGGATATGATTTGATTCACTGGTATTTTTCAGGATTGTTTTTCTGATCGTTCCGAGACAACAATAATCCTCTGCTGTATACTTCAACTCCATTGCGGGTCTGCCGATACTGAATTGGAATGTTGTGCAAGACGACTCGATCACGGAGAGGATTCTTCGATGAAAACACTGGGAATTATTCCTGCGCGGGGCGGATCGAAAGGTCTTCCGCGAAAGAATGTGCGTGATCTCGGCGGCAAACCGTTGATTGTCCACACCATCGAGGCCGCGAAGGAAAGCCGCATCGACCGGGTGATCCTGACAACCGATGACGACGAGATCGCCGAGATCGGGCGCAAGTGGGGCGCGGAAGTCCCATTCAAACGTCCTCCCGAATTCGCGACCGACACGGTTGCCTCGCTGCTGGTTCTGCTCCATGCGCTTCATTTCATGGAAGAACACGAGGGATTCTCCCCGGATGCGGTGGTGTACCTCCAGCCGACTTCGCCGTTCCGCACCGCGAAGCATATCGACGAGGCACTGGATCTATTCCAGTCCAGCGGGGCGACCTCAGTGATGGGGATGACGGAAGTGTACGAACACCCGTATTACATGTTCGAGTTGAAGGAAGACAAAAAAATCCGGCCGTTCATGTATATCCAGGATCGCCCTCTGCGCCGCCAGGAGGTGCCTTACTACTACCGGATCAACGGCGCGCTGTATATTTCGAAACGGGAGTATTACCGGAATATCTCTCCGGTCGCGCCGGTCTGTGATTTCGACAACTGCGTGGCTTATGTCATGGACAGCGCCAGCTCGGTGGATATCAACGATTATCTGGATTTCAAGAAGGCAGAAATGCTCTTGCAGGAAAAACACGGGAAAGACAAATAACGGTCGATCAGAACCCGCGCTCCCTCTGAAACCGGACTTTCAACAGCACATTGACCGCTGTGATAAAATCGCGCCAGCCGATCTTTTTCCCTTCCTCGAACGTGCGGGCCGTGAATGTCACGGGAATCTCGATGATTCGATAGCCCCGTTTGAGCACCTTGGCGGTAACTTCCGGGCAGAACTCAAACCGTTGACATTCCAACGGGATCGACTGGATCACCTCCCGTCGAAACGCCTTGTATGCGGTGGCCTCATCGGTGATCCGCTGCCCATACAGAAGGGTCACCAGCCAGGCCAGAATCCAATTCGCCACACGATTCGGCAGACGCATTCCTTTCACCTGTCCCAGAAATCGGGAACCATAAGCGACATCGGCATTCCCCTTCACAATGGGTGAAATCACTAGAGGAATCTCCAAGGGATCGTACTCCAGATCGGCATCCTGGATGATGGCAATCTCGCCGGTGAAATGCTCCAGGCCGGTGCGGATGGCTGCTCCTTTCCCCCGGTTGCAGTCATGACGCAGGACAATCGTGTCGGGCTGCCCTTTTTCCTGTTCCAGAATCGCTTGCGTTCCATCCTGGGAACAATCATCCACCAGAACCATCTCTTTATTGGGCCAGGGCATGGCGCGAACGCGCCGCAGGACCTCCGGCAACAGATCGGCTTCGTTGTAGATCGGGATGATCAGGGAGAGTTTCGGTTGACCCATCGTTTCAAATCCACATTTCCATTGCACCTGACGAATCGACCAAAGAGATAGGCATTATCGATAGGTCTCGTCGTTCCTGTAGACTTTGTTCTTCCCGAAACCGAGAAGGCGCTGCCGATCCTTTTCCGAAAGGGAGGAGGCCAGCGCAGACGCCTCATTGATTTGACGAACCAGATCCGCAATCTCCGCCGACACGGACGCCAGACGGTCGGTCTCGCCGGATTCCTCCAGGTGGAATCGGCGGATTTTCGCGATGGCCAGCCGGTCGATCAGGTCGCCGATGGAGCCGGTCAGCAGCGTTGTGCCTGTCTCCGGCAATTCCAGAGCCGCACCGGAAAGCCGGTCAGCAAACAGGTGGTTGATTTCATCAATAGCCTGGTTGCGTTTTCGGTTCCAGACGGTGATCTCATCGGCCGCCTCAAGCCGTTCGGAATCCGTCAGGCTGCGGTCTCTCCGACGGTCTTCCTGATGCCAGAGAACGAGGTTCGCTTCAATCAATCTGTCGACGGCTTCACCCAGCATGGCGTTCCCGCTCGTTGCAATGTGATGGACTTTGGTTTATCTTCCTTTCATTGGATCAAAATCGCAAGCTCGATACGGAGAGAAGGAGACTGGATTCATGGCCAAAGAAGCGGTTC
>JAKPYU010000024.1 GCA_029568995.1 Candidatus Omnitrophota bacterium
CTCCTCGCGAATATTCTCGACGGTTCGGTCGTTGTATCGCTGCGTGATCCACCAGAGATCCGATTCCGCGCCGTAAATCCGGAGTTCCAAACGGGGCGGATCGGTGTACTCCACGACACGATATGGCAGCCGGGCTGAGAGGGGAACTCGGACAACAGTCCGGTCCTGTTTCAGTTCGGTATTGATCCTCGTAAGAGTGCTCTTTGGGCGGGGAGTACCGTCGGGAAGGCGGAGCACGGTGGCGGTATCAACGAAAGCGTGCTGCCCGGATGATAGCGCCACCTCGTAGCGGTCTTCCGCTCGTCCGACTGCTTCCAGTCTCACTCCCGATGGAAGATCCACATAGCGGGTCCGCCCGTCAGCCGTGCGATAGAGGGGAACAGGCTCTTCCGAGTGTGTCTCCAGAATAACGGGAGATCCCGTTCCCAGAAGAACCACAGGCCCTTTCGCCGTCGCGGTTGCCTTCTTATGCCCCTGCTCGCGGGCCAACTCGAATTGCACTTCTCCCTCATTCAGAGTCTCTCCAAATCGAAACATCAGTTCGCCTTCGTAAACACCGGCGCTGGATTCGACCATCGCGATGTCTTTATGCGGTCCTATGGAAAATGAGGCGGTTCCGCCCGGACTTCCCCGGAACCGGACAGACAACGAGCCGGGTGGAAGAATCCAGACCGGAGCCTGTGGAGAGCACGAACCCTTGTCGATCTGCCATGGGTCCGTACCCATGGGTGGAGGGAGTAGGGTTCGGGTAATAACCAATCGTGCGGAGGCGGTAGCCTCGTTCAAGACTGCTTCGGCTGTCAGTGTATTCTCTCCCACGGATAGAGACAGCAATCCGGCGAATGCGCCAATGGAAGAGGTCTTCCAGGGAATCCCGTTGATCGAGAGAGTTGCGCCCGGGATTGTATATCCGGCATATCGGATCTGTTCCAAAGAGGTGGTTGTCTTCCGCTCCGGAAATGTGAACGTCACTTTCAAAGGCGCAGCACTGGTGGGCGACGTCCACAGAAACGCCAACCCAAGAATAATGGCTATTTTGCGCAAGACCGTGGTCATAGGAGACTGATGCTGTTTCTTGGGCGGATCACAGACCCGCCCCTGCACCGGGCCTTGGACCCGCGCCTACGGTAACGGGCCAATATCGAATAACCGTTCACTCCTGATACTATATCGCAACGAGCGTTGAACTCATGGGAAAGAGGGCAGATGTCAGAGAGAATTCCCGATTTGGTGGATGTGGTTGTTGTTGGTGCGGGTCACGCGGGCTGTGAGGCCGCGCTGGTTGCCGCACGGATGGGCTGTGAGACCATCCTGGCGACTTTCCGGCTCGACCAGGTTGCGGCGATGTCCTGCAATCCGTCTATTGGGGGAGTTGCCAAGGGTCAGCTGGTGCGTGAAATCGACGCTTTAGGCGGCGTGATGGGGCGAGTGGCCGACCAGGCCTGTATTCATTTTCGGACACTGAATCCGAAGAAGGGACCGGCAGTCCGTTCGCCGCGCGCACAGGCCGACCGGGAGATCTATTACCGAACCATGTTGGATCTCCTTGTGCAGCAAGGCGAGAATCCCGGTCCCGGACAGGCGCGGCTGCATCTCCTGGAAGGAGAGGTGACCGCCCTGCTGGTTCGTGATGGCGCGATCACAGGTGTTCGAGTATCCGGTGCGGAAATCCGGGCCGGAGCCGTGATCCTGACCACGGGTACGTTCCTGAGCGGGCTGATGCATTTCGGACTGGAGAATCGTGTGGGGGGACGGTATGGCGATCCGGCATCGGTGCAACTTGCCGAAGATTTACGGGCGCACGGACTTCCGCTGGGTCGATTGAAAACCGGCACTCCTGCGCGTCTCCGCAAGGACAGCATCGCCTTCGATTCCCTGGAGCGACAACCCGGCGATGAACCGCCACCCCGGTTCTCATTCGATCTCTCGGTTCCTGCTCCTCGAAATCAAATTGTCTGCCATTTGACCCATACCACCGAACAGACTCATGAAATCATCCGATCCAGCCTGGACCAATCCCCGCTCTATTCCGGGAAGATTGTCGGGATCGGGCCTCGCTATTGCCCCTCCATAGAAACGAAGATCGTGAAATTCCCGGAACGCACATCCCATCATGTGTTCCTGGAGCCTGAAGGGCTGAACTCCGACCTGGTTTACCCGAATGGAATCTCAACCAGCCTTCCCCAGCCTGTGCAGGAGGTGTTCATCCATTCCATCCCTGGCCTGGAACGGGCGGAGATTGTCCGTCCGGGGTATGCCGTGGAGTACGATTACGCGGACCCGACCTGGCTCAAGCCTTCCCTGGAAAGCACGGTGATCCGTGGGCTTTTCCTGGCAGGGCAGATCAACGGGACCTCCGGGTACGAAGAAGCGGCGGCGCAGGGGCTGATGGCCGGAATCAACGCGGCATTGAGCATCCGAGGTGACAAGGCGCTTGTTCTCGGACGTGACGAGGCGTATATCGGTGTTCTGATCGACGATTTGGTGAGCAAAGGCACAGAGGAACCGTATCGTCTGTTTACGGCATCGGCGGAGCATCGTCTATTGTTGCGTCAGGACAACGCCGATTTCCGCCTGATGCGATATGGTGCACAACTGGGTTTGATTCCGCAGGAACACGCGTGGGAAGTGGAAACCTGGCAAAAGTCTATTCGAGAGACGCTGGAGTATCTGGAACAGAGAATCATCGCACCTTCGGATAGCATTCGAGACTGGCTGCATGAGCGTGGCCTGGGTGAGATGACGCGCGCCTCCAGCCTTCTTTCCATGCTGAGACGGCCCGGTGCGGTCATGGCGGACCTGCGACAGTTCGATTTTCCGGTGGATACCCTGCATCCGCGTGTCATCGAGCAGGTTGAAATTGAGGTCAAATACGCGGGCTACATTCGCCGCCATGAACAGATGGCGGAAACGGAGCGCCGCTATGAGAGTCTCCCGTTAGACCGCCACTTCGATTACGGTTCCATTCCCGGTCTTCGTAATGAGGCCCGCGAGAAGTTCAAGCGCCACAAACCAGCCACTTTGGGCCAGGCATCCCGGATACCGGGCATCCTGCCATCCGACTTGACAACATTGTATCTTTATGTACGACATCAGGCAAAAACGGCTTCGCCGCAACCTGTAAGTGATTGTTCGTTGTGCGAGGAGGAATGATGAGCAGCCATTCAGGATATCTTGTCCGTCAGCCACAGGATCTCCAGGAGGAGCGCAGCACCTGTGGATTCCGGAAACGGGTCTTTACTGCCGACGATAAAGCCTCCATGAGCGCCTCCGTGGTCTCTATTCACGACGCAAAACCTCACTATCACAAAGAAACCACGGAAATATACTATGTTCTGGAAGGAACCGGGGCATTGGAGCTGGATGGAGACCGGGTCCCGCTATCTCCGGGTAGTGCCGTTCTGATCAAGCCTCATGTCCGTCATCGGGCAACCGGCGATGTGGTTGCACTGGTGATTGGAAATCCGCCTTTCCACACGGACGACCTATATCTGGTTGAGGAGTGACTTACTTGCGGTGTCACGTTTCTATATTAATGATCGTCGGGAGCCGTTCTTCCGGGGCGTGCTGAATCGCCTGAAGAACGACGCCGGTTGGAGACCCTCCTGAGATGGACAACCCCGACAGAACCCGATCGGATCTGCTCGCAGAGATCCGGAGACTCCAGGCTCGCATTGCGGATCTCGAGCGCGCCGAGGCCGAGAAGACCCAGGCATTCAACTCGCTGCAGAACAGAGAAACGCATCTCCGCAATGCCATTGAGGCCGCCGGTGCGGTCGCCTATTATCTGGATTACAGAACAGATGCTTACAAATTCCTCAGTAGCGGCATTGAAGATCTAACCGGCTATCCGGGAGAAGAACTCACACACACCCGGCTTCTTAACCTGGTCCAGGAGAGAATCCTGCTTGGAGGGCTGCAAGGCCTCTCTCACGAAGAGGCTGTGCAGAAATTGGTCAGCGGGGAAGAGAATGTCTGGCGCGCGGAGTATCGTATCCGAACCCGGACGGGCGAGGAAAAATGGCTGGATAATGCCGCTGTGCAGGTTGTTGATGACCAGGGGGTTGTGGTCGCGTCCATCGGCCTGATTCGAGAGATTACGCCTCGGAAGAGCGCGGAAAAGAGCCTTTTGGAAAGTGAGCGTAAATACCGTTCCCTTTTCGACAGGATGATCAGTGGATTTGCCCTGCATGAGATGATCTGCGATGAGGCCGGCAGAATGTACGACTACCGATTTCTGGAAGTCAATCCGGCTTTTGAGTCAATTACGGGATTAAAGGCGGAGAACATCGTTGGAAAAACCGCGAGAGAGGTTCTGTCCGTATTGGAGGATTATTGGCTGAAATACTACGATCAGGCGGCGCACAGCGAGACGCCGACGCGATTCGAAGGGTATTCGGAGGATCTCGGTAAGTATTTCGAGGTGATGGCGTATAGCCCCCAGCCCGGACAGTTCGCCACGATCTTCACAGACATAACGGAGCGTCGAAGACTGGAGGAACAACTTCGGCAAGCGCACAAGATGGAGGCAGTAGGACAGCTGGCCGGAGGTGTTGCGCATGATTTCAATAACCTGCTTACAGGAATTCTTGGCAATCTCAGTCTGGCTCAGGCTCATGCGCCCTCCGATATCATGGATTACCTTACCAATGCCGAAGAAGCCGCCGACCGTGCGGCCAGTCTGGTTCGCCAGCTGCTTGCGTTCAGCCGAAAATCGCAAGTCCAATTTAAGCCTGTGAATCTGAACCGACTCGTGGAAGAGGTTCATCGTCTGGCGCGGCAAACCATCGAACGCCGAATCGATATTCAGGTCCTGACCGAACCGGATCTACCGGATATCCTGGCGGATGCCAGCCAGATCAATTCTGTGTTGATGAATCTCTGTCTCAATGCACGAGATGCGATTGAGGAGATCATGCACGGTCGGAAATCGTCCGAACGGCGCGGCGATCAGTTTTATATCACTATCGAAACGGCAGCCATCTGGATCGATCAGCGATACTGCAACGGCCATAGCGAGGGCCGTCCGGGACACTTTGTGATGCTCAGTATTACGGACAACGGTTCGGGGATGGATTCGGAAACCAGGCGTCGCCTCTTCGAGCCATTCTTCACCACAAAGGAACTGGGCAAAGGAACCGGACTGGGACTCGCCACCGCGTATGGGATCATCCGCCAGCATAATGGATGGATCAATGCCTATAGTGAGCTCGGCCTGGGAACCACATTCCGAATCTATCTCCCTGTTGTTCCCGGAATTACCCTGGAAGAGGAAATAGAAACCGCTCGCGATATCCGAGGCGGCGATGAGACGATCCTTCTGGTGGACGATGAGGAATTGATTCGCAACCTGGGACAGAGCATCCTGGAAGGAAAGGGATACACGGTGTTGCTGGCCTCCGATGGAAATGAAGGTCTGCGGATCTATCACCGGGAGCGCAAGCGAATCGACCTGACCATACTCGATCTCTCCATGCCTTTTCTGTCCGGTCAGGAAGTGTTGGAGCAGATTCTGGCCGTGGACCCGAACGCACGAGTCATCATCAGCAGCGGGTATTCCGAAAATGGGCATGTCCACCCGCCGTCAAAAAGTGGGATCGTGGGATATGTCGCCAAACCATACCGCCCGGACCAACTTGCCGAAATTGTTCGTGATATCCTGGACCGCTAGATTACGTACGTTCAAATAAGGAGAACAATGAATTCACCGAATCTTGAAGAATGCAATTACGCTACGATGAAGGATCGTCAAATCGAGGTCGCTGTCCTGCCGTTCGGCGCGACAGAGCCGCACAGCCTGCACCTCCCTTATGGGAACGACACACTGACCGTCACCGCCATGGCGCAATCCGCCTGCAAAAAGGCAAATGAACAAGGCGCTTCCGTGCTGCTTCTCCCCTCGATGCCCTACGGAGTCGACACCAACTTGATGGCCTTTCCGTTTACGATGAATTGCAGTCCATCCACTCACCTTGCTCTTATGCAGGATCTGATCGATTCCCTGGAACATCACGGGATCCACAAGTTGGTGATCGCCAACGGGCACGGGGGGAATGAATTCGGATTCATTCTGCGCGAACTGTTTGGCGCAACATCCGTCTTTCTTTCCGTGTATGAATGGTGGAAAACGGTTGTGGATAATCTCTCCCCGGAGTACCAACCTACGGGAGATCACGCGGATGACATGGAAACCAGCATCAGCTTGTATCTTTTCCCCCATCTGGTCGATATGAGCGTAGCGGATGACGGGGCAACAAAATCCTGTCGTCTGGAAGCGGTCCGGAAAGGCTACGTGAAGATTACGCGACCCTGGCACTTGCTTACCCGGAATGCCGGTGTGGGTGATCCAAGACAGGCGACAGCGAAGAAGGGGGAAAAGATCTTCAACCTGGCGGTCGATCAACTGGCGGCGTACCTGGTCGAGCTCAGCGCGGCGGAAATCGATGAGACGTTTCCCTATTGAGTCCGATTGTGGTGATTTCGCGCGTATTCCAGTAACGCGATGATACAGAAAATCGCGATGGTCTGAAGCAGGATCAGAATGGTTCCTGCCGCATCCACGTGAGGGAGTAACAAAGCACCCACCCCGGTGCAGAGTGTTACCATGTAAATGGTCAGCACCGCGCCCCGATGACTCATTCCCATGGCAACCAGGCGATGGCTGAAGTGGTTTTTATCGCCGACATAGATCGGCTTGTGGTTCTTGATGCGAATGACAATCACCGAGAGGGTGTCAAATATCGGCACGGCCATCACCACGATCGGCATAATGATCGCCCATCGGGACCACTCCTCGTCGGAGGAAGAAAGAAAAGTCGCCAGGATACTCATGGCAGCCAGGTTATACCCGACAAACATGGACCCCGCATCCCCCATGAAAATCGTGGACGGGTAGAAGTTGTACAGCAGGAATCCGAGAATCGCGCCTGCCAGGGTTACCAGGTACGCTGTGATGAAGTCCTGTGCGCCGAGCCAGTTCGTTGCGAGGGCCAACACAAGAAGTGAAATTGTGGCCACTCCACCCGACAACCCGTCCATATTGTCCAACAGATTGAAGGAATTGGTGATCAGCACCACCCAGAAAATGGTAAGGCCGAAAGACCAGATATCGGACGGGATCAGGAACGTGGCCCGAATATCTGCCGCATATAGAATGATTCCCGCCAGGATTTGCCCGGCCAGCTTCATGAGAGGATTCATCCCGAAACGGTCGTCATACAATCCCACAAGAAACACAACCAGGCCGCCAAGGACCAATCCACACATCTGGGTGCGAACGATCTTCGCACCCGCCGCGTATTTCGCCAGCCATTCAATCTCTTTTCCAAACCATCCGCCATCCCCCGATACGTTCGCGCCCAGCCACTGAAGAAGGAACCAATCGAGAAATACCACGATCATCTGGGCCAGGAAAATCGCTGCGCCCCCCAATACGGGTTTTGCCTGCTGATGCACTTTCCGCTCGCCCGGCTGGTCGAGAAATCCCAATCCGGGCGCAATCCGGCGCATCAATGGGGTCAATAAGGCCGCCAGAGTGAAGGTCTGAACAAGAAGGAAGAGAAAATGGTACGCAGACACAGTCGATTCTCTATGAAGTCGAGGGGGAACCGTCCCGCCACGACAGCCTCCGGGCATAATCCATCCGCGATAGAACGATTGAGGAGACAGTAGCACTACGCGGGCATTGCGGCAAGAACGCTGCAATATGCATGATTCTTGACAGCCGTACCTGTCAATTTATGATGACACCATGATGCGTTGTTTCATTGCCATTCTATTGTCGGACTCCGTTCGCAACCAAATCGCCGAACTCCAGGAAGACCTGCGCCGATCCGGATTGAAACTGAAATGGGTCGCACCGGAGAACATTCATCTGACCCTGCAATTCCTGGGAGAAATCACCGAAGAGCAGGCCGGGAAAGTCGTTGCGATCCTGGAACAGGCTGCCGCACAAACCCATGCCTTTGAATTGGCTGCCGAAGGCATCGGCCAGTTCCCGCCGAAGGGCACACCGCGTGTCGTCTGGGTGGGACTGAACGGTGAAACGGAACCGTTGATGGATCTCGACCACCGTATCCGCGAGGCATTGAAGCGAGAACAGATCCCGTTTGATGACAAGCCGTTTCACCCTCATCTGACCATTGCCCGGGTCGAACAGGGTTTCCGTGGCCCTCTTCGGACCAGCGAGAAGGCAAGGCAGTTCCATGCCGGAACCATTGCTGCCGATGCGGTTAACCTGATGAAAAGCGATCTCCGGCCCTCCGGGCCGGTTTATACCTCGCTCGGCCATTGGGATTTCAAGTCTGTGAACCATTGGAGTGTGGATGAGAACGGCCGGATTCTCCTGCCAAGATACAAACACTGTTTTGTCTGCGGATCGCAGAATCCCGCCGGGGTTCACCTGGAGTTCGCGGTCAAAGATGGAAAAATCGAAACCTCGTTTATACCTCGTCCGGAACACTGCGGATATCGGGGCGTGGTTCATGGCGGTGTGCTGACTGCGGTTCTCGATGAATGCATGGGCTGGACGATCATCAGCCGACGAAAAACCATGTGCATCACCGTGGAGGTGACCCTGCGGTTCAAGCAGCGTGCCATGGCCGGACAACGGCTCTATGTCTCTGCGGAATGTGTTGATTGCCGGTCGCGGCTGATGAGCGCGCGCGGCCAGATTACCGATGGGGAAGGGAACATCCTCTGCACCGGGCACGGCAAGTTTATCCCGCTGACCGACGAGGAGAACGAAGAGGTTGAGAGATACGCGGGATGGGAGAACGCGCTGGAAGAAGTGCATCGGAAGATTACCGAGCGGGAGTGAGGGAATCCGATTCCTCGGATTGTGATACGATAGGAACCGCAAGGGATTTTGTCATCGGTAATTCCGCATTTCCCTGCAGCGAGGTAATACCATGAATGAAATCATCTTTGTTGTAGAAGAGGCTCCCGAAGGTGGGTATACCGCCCGCGCTTTGGGAGAGTCCATTTTCACGGAGGCCGAGGAACTCTCCCAACTCCAGGAACGTGTGCGCGATGCCGTCCATTGCCATTTCGACGAAGGCCAGGAGCCAAGTGTGATTCGTCTGCATTTTGTCCGAGAGGAAATCATCGCACTATGAGGATTCCGCGGGATGTGACGGGTTCCGAACTTGCCCACGCCCTCAGGACTCTCGGCTACACAGTCACCCGTCAGACAGGAAGCCATCTGCGGCTCACGACATTGGAGCAAGGCGAGCATCATATTACCATTCCGAAACATGCACCTTTGCGGGTCGGTACAATAGCCGCCATTCTCTCGGACGTGGCGCAGCATTTCGGAACCACACGGGACGAGATCGTTGATCGGTTCTTCGGCAAGAGGTATTGATGAAAACCGCTATCCTGCCAATGGGAACGTCCGCCCATAGCATGATAAAATGACAAAATGGGGAAAGCGTGGTATTGGTTCTGCTCAATCCCCACCTGACCTCCCGCGATCTTCGGGGGAGGGAAATTGCCTGACACTCAAATCCACTCATACCGCGTGTTCCGCTTCTGAGGGCGGAATCCGGCATCCCGGATCAGTTCGCGCAGCCGTTGTTCACCAGCGCAATGGCTGGTTCCGGCCAGTCGCACGACATTTTCCTCCATTGTGGTTCCACCCATGTCATCCGCACCGAAAAACAGCGCAACCTGGCCGATCTCCTCTTTCTGGGTAATCACCGATGCCTGTACGTGCGGAAAGTTGTCCAGGTAGATGCGGGAAATCGCCAGGGTTTTCAGATACTCATGCGCGCCCATGGGCTGGAGATGCGCAAGACGGGTATTTCGTGGCTGGAAAGTCCAGCAGATGAACGCGGTGAATCCATGCGTCCGGTCCTGCAAGTCTCGCAGACAGCGCAGGTGCTCCACACGGTCCTCATAAGTCTCTACATGGCCGAACATCATGGTTGCCGTGGTGCGCAGGCCCAGCCGGTGCGCCTCCTCCATCACCCCAAGCCATTCTGCGGAGGTGCATTTTCGGGGGCTGACACGGGATCGAACACGGTCCGATAGAATTTCTCCCCCGCCGCCGGGGATGCTGTCCAGCCCGGCGTTCTTCAGGTCCACGACAATATCTCCCACAGAACGCCCATACAGACGCGCCATCCAGACAATCTCCGGCGGCGAGAAGGCGTGAAGGCAGACGTCGAATCGTTCCTTGATCCCGGACAAAAGCTGAGTGTAGTACGAGAACTCCAGGCTGGGATGCAGGCCGCCCTGAAGCAAAATGGTGGTCCCGCCGATCTCCAGAAGTTCCCGGATTTTCTGATAGATCTCCTCGTCTGAAAGGAGGAACGCTTCGGGATCATCCGGCTTGCGATAGAACGCACAGAAATCACATTGTGCCGCGCACACATTGCTGTAGTTGATATTCCGGTCCACGACATAAGTGACCACATCCGGGTTCGCAATGCGCAGACGAACCTCATGCGCTCGCTCGCCGAGATCAATCGGATTCCCGTGCTGAAACAGGGCCAAGGCCTTATCGGGAGACAGCCGTGCCGCTGTTTGAGAAATTGAAGCGCTCATGGGCGGGATTCTTGCGTTGCTGAGAACGGTTCCTGAGATTGTCGAGCGGTCGGTTTCTCGACAGGATCAAGAACCGTTCCGCTGGAAGATTTCACAGCGGAGCGTATCTGTTCCAGCCATCGCTGAGATTCCTGGATTTCTCCTCCATATTCCGCGAATTGTCGGGCGCAGGCGATATGGTGCACCGCGTCATCCCACTGCTTTTTCTCAAAGGCATACTGGGCGAGCAGGAGATGGGCGCGGCAGTCATCCGGGCGTAAGCGTAGTAACCCCTGAAGCGATTCCGCCGCCTGGTCTCTTTCCCCCAGCTGGATCTGACAGTAAGCCAGTCCCCGGTAGGCTTCGGCCAGCGCAGGATTCTGTTCCACTGCCTTGCGGAAGGCATCTGCCCCTTGATTCCAATTCTGATTCTCCATGGCATTCTGACCGATGGCGGCAAGTTCCTCCGCACTCGGCCCGCACGCGGACGCGAGCACGAGAATCGCCAGGCACAGGATGAACCATACTCCGTGATTCTTCATTCTCTCACCAGCGTATCATTATACACCCCCACACATCATGGACGGGACACCCCTGCTACGCTCCGCAGCTCCCCTTCTCCATACTTGGGGAAGGGGCTGGGGGATGGGGACGTTGCATGGTTCACCCTCGCCGGGCGCGCAGAGTATTGAATGTCACTGCGGCAACAACTACCAGACCGACAATAACCCCCTCCCATAAGGAAGAACCCTGGCGAATAATCAGGTTGATCCCGTTCAGAATCACCTGCAAGATACCGGAACCGAAGAAGGTCCCGATCATACTTCCCTCGCCACCCATCAGGCTCGCGCCCCCGACAACAGCCGCCGCGATTGCATTGAGTTCATAAAACGCGCCGCTGCTGGGATTCCCCTGCCGGTCATACCCGGCATACAATAGTGCCGCAATACCACCCAGCACCGCGCACAAAACATACGCACCGATCTTCACCCGCTTGACATGAATCCCGGAATAATAAGTAGCCGTCTCGTTTCCACCCACGGCGAAAATGCGTCTCCCGAAAGATGTCGTGGTTAAAGTCACGGCCATCCCAAGAGTCAGAATCACGCTCAAGACAAACGGAACCGGCATCGTAAATAGATTCCCGTTTCCGATATATTCAAAGAAAGAATCTTCAATCATAACCGGCAGGGACTGAGTGAGAAGCAATGCACAACCTCGAAGAATACACATGCTGCCCAGGGTTACAACAAAAGGCGGAAGGTTGAGATACGTAACCAGTAACCCGTGATAGACCCCGATCAGCGCGCAAAAGGAAAGCATTCCGAAAATGACTAAGAATGAATTGGCGGTCCCGCCTTGTTCTCCCGGGGCAATACTCACAATGCCATACAAAAAGACAACGGCTACCGCAATCGTTGTGGAGCAGAAGAACAGCCGCCGAAGCCACTTGTGACGGATAAGCGCATAGGGAATGGCGGTGCAAATCCAGATTCCCACGCATGGCATAACGAGCGCGGACAGGATTTGCTGGAATCGAATGAACTGCTGCGGGGACGCGGGCGACAAGATACAACTGGCGAGTACTCCGATGAACGCTACCAGACTCCCCATGGACAGGTCGATTCCGCCGGTAATGATAACGATGGTTTCGCCCAGGCCCATGATGGTGAGCAAGCCGATCTGCCGGGACAGGTTCCGAAGATTGTAGACGGAAAAGAACACATCGGTTGCCAGGGAAATGCCGACAGCAAGAACGGCCAGCACGATAAACGTGCTGGCCTCACGACTCCGCAGGATTTTTTTGGCGACAGCCCACACAAGAAAGTCCTTTTCGTGTCTACGAGGAACGAATTCCCAGCGCCTCCAATCGGGCCTTGAAATCGGCTACCGAATCGGGGGTGATTACCTCAACACCCGTGTCCACGATCCGGTCTTTCGGAAGCAATGTCAGCGTTTCCTCTACGCCCATTCGTTTCATCATGGTAATCAATTCTACCGACAAGTAGCCGAACAGGTACGGTTTCTGCACGATTGTGTATTGGATTTCCTTGTTTTCGAGATGGGCGAGGGTTTGCGGCTCCGCGTCGAATCCGAATACCTGGATGGACCCCAGTTTCCCGGCGGCCTTTACCGCGGCGGTGATCGCCGGTGGGTTGTAGGACCAGAGACCCAGGAACGCATCCACATCCGGGTAGGCCAGGATGGCATCCTCCACGTTCCGACGGGCCTTGTTCTTATCGGTCTGGTCCTGCTTGACATCCAGGACCGTGATGTTGTGGCCCTCGATAGCCTTCTTGAATCCCTCCAGCCGTTCCGTGGCGTTCATTGCGGAAAGGGTTCCTACGAACGCGATCACCTCGCCGCCGTTCGGGAGCCGTTTCACCGCCTCCTGCCCGGCGACAAACCCGGCCTGGACATTGTTTGTGCCGATATAGGCCATCCGTTTGCTGTTCGGCGCATCGGAGTCCATGGTCAGCACGATGATCCCGTTCTTCACCAGGTCGTCAATGACCGGGGTGAGCGCTTCGGCATTGATGGGGGAGATCGCGATTCCGTCCACGCCCTGGGCCGCCATATCCTCGACAATGCGACGCTGCTCGGAGACCTGCGCGCGCGGGGGACCCTGCCAACTGGCCTCCACGCCCAATTTCTCTTTGGCGACTTCGAGGCCCTTGGTCATGGGGTCCCAGAACGGCGAAACGGAATTGGTGACAATTCCGATGCGGATTTTCTTCGCATCCGGCCCGGCGGTGGAGATTTGCGGGGATTCCACTTGCAGGCACAGCATACCGACAAACAAGAGCCAGATCGCAATCAGGGTGACCTTTCTCATGGGGTGTTTCCCTTCATCATGAGCGTGAATAGGATCGAGCGTATCAACCGACACTCTTGTAACATCCCCGTCGGCAATCGGTCAATGTTCCTTGTCTGTGGATCGCCAGGCAGAGACGCCTGGCCTACTGGAGTGGTAGGACAGGCCGGTGTGCCTGTCAGAGATTGATTTATAGGGTAGGGGCAGGCGTCCCTGCCTGCCCGATAGCCGCCAACCGTCATTCCGGACAAGGCCGACGAAGGAGGACGCGATCCGGAATCCAGGCAGATGTGGCACTGGCGTCTCGCCCCCGGAGAGATTGTCTGAACCATGATTTACCTGATGAGAGGATTGCCTTGATTCTCCATCCCTTTTCTTCATCACGCTCATCCCTTAATCCCATGAATCCCGGTTCAGACCTCTGCTGGATTCCGGCTTGCGCCGGAATGACGACGAATGGAGTCGTGCAGGGTACAACCGTCATTCCAGACAAGGCCGTTCCGCGGCCGCGATCCGGAATCCGGCCGATTTCGCCTTGACAATACCTGTCATTTATGTACAATCAGATCATAGGCTGGTGACTGCGTAGCGGGCGCCGGCCTTTTCATTTTGGAAGTATCACAAGGCCGTATCCTTCCATCCTTCCTTTCTGGTTTCTTCGATATTTCGACTCCACAATAGCGTAGTCTTTTTGGTCCGGCTTTCCGAGAATGTGACGTCCGATGGGGGAAATAACGAGATCCGCCAGCTGCAATCCGGCCAGATTCTCAGACTTCGAGCGCAGCGAAAGGCCACGAATACGCCTGTCTATGTCCGCTGCCCGGAGATAGCGTGTTCCCTGAATCTTCAAACTCAACCAGGCAATTTCCAGTTGGCGGTCCAGGATCGCATCCCGCTTTTCGGCAACAATCATTCCCCCGTCCGTGATATCCCCGATTTCAAAACATAGCCTCTCCACCAGAACGTCAAGGCTCAGCAGATATGGATCGAGCGCCGCCACACCGTACCGGGTGAGATGCTCATCTTTTCGGATCACACAGGCAACGACCTTGTATTCAAGTTCCCTCATCAAGGCATTGAGCTCCCGGAAGAACCGTTCGCGAAACGGCCTGTCCTTCAATGGCTCGAAACCGTTTCGATTGCGGGCGATGTCGGCTGTGTGCAATATGATATCAGTGCGGCCAAAGAGGCAGATTTTGAAATCATTCAGCCTCACAGTCATTTCGTGTTCCGAGTAATCCTTATCTGCAATTACTCCGCCCAACACGAACAACGGGTAGTCCGGGTCAATCACGGAGAGATTATGATCGCCGGATTCATCCAGAAACAGAATCCTCATGGTCCAGGTTTCACCTCCGCCTTATTGCATCCCACCATACCAGAAACGGCAATCCTTTTCGCGACCCATCCGTGATGATTGCCACCAGGGACGTCTGGCTTACTGGAAAATGGTGGCGCAGGCCCCCCTGCCTGCCCGATTATCGTTATTGACATTCTCCTCAGAACGTAGATATTGTCGGGACAATAACGGATGTTTCATGAAACACGCGGGCCGGACTTGTGTCCGTCAGGGAGACCATCGGGGAATATCCGAAATGACAAAAATCCATATTCAACCAACCAGTCTATTTTTCTTGTGGATCGCCGTATCGATCATGGGTGCCCAGGGTGAGGCCATCTACGAGAATTGCCTCAGCGATGAAACGCTGGACACGATTCTTGCCCTTCCCCCGGAGAAGATCGACATTCTTGCAGTCGCTCTTTCCATGTCGAAAGCCGTCGATCCGAACGTTGACATTGCGGTGTGCCTGAAGAATATCGACCGCCTGGCGGAGGAAGTGTGTCCAGCTGTCATGCAGGCCGCGACACCGGAGGCGAAGGTTCGATCTTTGGGACGGTTTCTCTTTGAAGAGAAGGGATTTCGACCGGTGGGGTACTTCTCTGCATTTCAAGATGTCGGTCTCCACCGTATTTATTTATTTCAACCGAATATCGGCAACTGTTTTCCCCTTAGTTTTCTGTATATCGCCATCGGTCAGCGGATCGGGCTTCCGCTTTCGATGATCCATGCGACGGGGCATGTTATGGTTGCCTACGATGACGGGAAGGCGAAATTCTATATCGAAACAACGGAGGAGGGGAAAATATATCAGAACGCGAGCGATGTGAAGAACAGGTTTCACGATCAGCAATTTCACAATGTGGATAACCGCCAGATCATCGCCATACTTCTGAATAATATTGCAGCCAAATTCGGAAATGAGGGGCGCTATGACGAGGTAATAAGATTATCAAGGAAGGGGACTGCAATATGGCCCGATCTTATCGAATCATACTGGATGCTGGCAGAGGCCCTCGTCGAATTCCGAATGTTCGATCAGGCAATTGAAGCCTGCCGGAAGGCTATCGAATTACGCCCGGACATGGCAGAACCGCACAACCGACTTGGGATCGTATTTCGCAAGAAGGGTGATTCGGAGCCGGTAATTACAGAATTCCAGGAGGCCCTTCGTCTGGACCCGAAATCTTCTCGGGCTCATTTCAACTTGGCCGTTATTGCTTATGAAAACGGCGATATTGATGAGGCCATCGCGGGATATCGGAGGGCAATTGACAGCGAGCCGCAATACGCTGCAGCGCACAATAACCTGGGATATGCTCTTGAGTTGCGAGGGGAACTCGACGAGGCCATTCTTCATTACCGCAAGGCTCTTGAAATTGAGCCGATCTACGCTTCTGCCCAACAGAACTTATCCCGCGCCTTGCAGAAAAATGGAGAGCCGCAAGGATTTGCTGCAGATACAGCCCGGCAGACAACTCCCGAAGAAAGACAACGGGATGCGTTTTTCGATGCGGGGCTAATAATGAGCAAGAAGGGGCTGGTCGATCAAGCCATCGTGGCATACCAAAAGGCTCTTGAGATCGATCCGAATTATGTCAATGCCCGGAATAATCTTGGTTCTCTGTACGAGAAGAAAGGGGAGTTGGATGCCGCGATGCTCGAATTTGAGAGACTGATCGAGATTGATCCGAATTTTGTATACGGTTATGTCAATCTTGGTTATATCCATAATAGGAAAGCCGATTTAGATAAGGCCGTTGAGCTATATGAAAAGGCAATCTCGCTCGATAAGAGCTTTATTCAGGCTTACCACTACCTTGCGGATGTCCTCTGGAAGAAAAAGGAATATGACAAAGCCTGAGATACTGTGAAACGCATACGGGAAATGGGAG
>JAKPYU010000029.1 GCA_029568995.1 Candidatus Omnitrophota bacterium
ATGGAAAACACAAGCCAGGAGGGGAAAGGGTCCCCGAAGAACAGCCAATTTGAACTTGGGGCCATCCCTTGGGTGAGAGACACTTCTACGGCATTCACGGGAAAGCCTGTCATGGCGAGACCCAGACAGATTAGAGCAAGTATTGCCCAGCGGAACGTGATCGACCTGTTCACTTCCATCACCTCATTCAAGGACCCCGAGAGGGCCGCCGGTGAAATCCCGTATGATTCTGACGCATGTTGGTCCGTACCGTTTTGTTATCGCGCCGACCTACTCGTTACTCATACAGCCCCCAATCTTCAACCGCGCTGGTTGGTCCAATGATTACCGTGGCGGGCTGAAAATGAAACGATACCTTGCTCGAATCTTCGGGATAGACATGAACGACGAGCGTTTGCGGGTTGATTCCGGAATCTTCCGGCGGCTCAACCCGCAAGACAAAATCAAGATCAATCGCATGTCCCTGTTTCTGAAACAACGGCTCAATGCAACCACCGTTAAGTCTAACGACAGATTGGCCGGTCGAATCCGTGAGATTGTCCGCAACCAGTCCCGGGTAAAAGAGTTCCGGCAGATCCTCCATCCCCATCAATGTCACTCGCGCACTCTCAATCGGATTTCCGGTCACCGCCGATAAAACATTCAACCTGAATCCAACATCAAAATCACTCATGTAGTACCAGGAACCGTCTCTTGTTGTCACCTGGACATTGCGATTATCTACGGTATCGACCTGAACACCCTGGAACCGTAGAGAACCGAATCCATTTCCAACGTCACGGACTACATATCGGTCAGGAACGATCTCGAAAGAGCAAGCCGACACAGTGGGCGTAGACGGCTGAGTCCGTGTAAAGACGATTCGTACAAGTCCGGCTTCAACCCGGTCCAGGTGAGAAGAAAACGGATCTGCATCCCCTGCGTCCTGAATTCCGTCTGGGGTGAAAGGATTCAGATCGAGCGTTACCGTGGCGGCTTGCAGCAGGTCCGCACCCGAGATGCGAAGAGGAATCGGAAAACTATAGTAGTAAGGATCGCCAGGTTGCCAATATATGTCATCCGTGGTGCAGACGCCATTCCCCAATTCAAATAGGATGGATTCGGTTGCGAATCCAGGGGATGGATACAAGAGAAGTAAGAGCAATACGGATATCATCAAGTAACAACGCTCACAGAAAAGAGAATGTGCAAACATGACTATTCGAGCCACCCCCTTGACGTTACGTCACGAATGGCCCTCACGCAGCTCGGCCCAAAACGCTTTGTGCTCTGTCCATTGGTATTCAGCTTCGGATCGGGGGAGGCCTGGGTCATGAGACAATCATGCCCCGAAAGGCCATCCACATCGTCTTGACCATGCTGACCGTGGTGGCCTAACTGAAAAGTATGACCAAACTCATGTGAGATTATCCATACGTTGTCCAGTGAGCCAGAATCAACGGTCGGAAGCCGATATTGGGTATAATCCCAAAACACGTACGCATAGGCAAAGTTAACATCATCTGCAATGCCCCCAACCGCATATACATCTGGAGGAGATGAATACAAGTGAGCTGATATGAAGTGATTCATCGTTCCATAGGTCTGTGTGCTGGTGTGATAAGCCCCTATCCCGGGCGATACCGCGTATTTCGTATAGTCTGTTCTCCCTTGATTCGGAGGAGCGGAACTCGCCGTGATTACAGGAGTAATGTATGTATTTCGATTTTTTTGATAGGCCCCGTCATTCAAAGCGCCCAAAATCGCGGCCAATCCATGCGTCGAACCGTTGAGATAGTTATCATGAACAATATGAGATAGACTTCCACCATAGTCATCATCAGCAGGCGCATCCGTCATAACGTCATATTCTATATACATCTTCCTCCAGACAATCATCTCCGATGAATCCGCCGCCTCCCCGCTGACGCTCGCGCGCACGATGTAATTGTCCCCGCCCACCATGGAGGTCGTGGAGAAGGTCACCTGTGCCTGGCCGGAGCCGTTTGTCTGCACGGAACCCGACGGGCTGAGACTCCCGGCAGCGCCTTTGTTGTCGTTCCCCGCCGAACTGGCGTCAATCGTCGTATTGTCCGCCGGG
>JAKPYU010000050.1 GCA_029568995.1 Candidatus Omnitrophota bacterium
CGGGAGAAGGGTGAGGGCGTTCAAAGGCCACGAAAACTGGGTCTCTTGCGTTGCTATTTCGCCGGACGGGACTCGCATACTTGCGGGTGGACATGACTGCACGGCAAGACTCTGGGAGACCGAGACCGGCAATCTGCTGCAAGTATTTCGTGGGCACGAGAATCCTATCCTTTCCGTTGCCTTCTCGCCTGACGGACGCCGGGTGATGACGGCATGTGGCGGCTTAGGCTCAAACCCGGATGAAACCGCAAGGCTATGGGATGCCGAAACCGGCGAACAACTCCAGGTATTTCGCGGGCACACGGGTCAAGTCGGGACCGTGGATATCTCACCGGATGGGCGCTCTGTGTTTACCGGCGGATTGAGCGGTCCCGCTGTCACGCTCTGGGATTTGGAGACGGGAACGCAGGTCCGCACATTTCGCGGATATACGAAACATGTGTACGATCTCGACCTTTCGAAGGATGGCGATTCCCTGTTAATTGGGGGGGGTGATCAATATGTATCTCCGGATGGGCAGGATTCCACAGTCGGCAATGAAGTCAGCCTGTGGAATGTGACAACCGGGGAAGAGATTCAGGTTTTTCGCGGGCATACGGCTCATGTTCAGTGTGTTCTTTTCATGCCCGATGGGCAGCGGATCGCGACCTGTAGTGATGATTCCACGGTGAAGATATGGGATCTGCCTCGGGGTGAGATCATCCGGGAGTTCAACGCAGGAAGCAATATAAATGTCAACTCCGTGGCCGTCCCGGCAGACGGGCGGATAATCGTGGCGGGATGCAGGGGTAGAATGGCAAGGCTGTGGGATATAGAGACGGGTGATCTGATGAGAACTTTCGGCGACGAAGCACCCGGTTATGGGGCTGTCTCTTGCGTTGACATATCGCCGGACGGGCAGCGGATAATCGCCGCAGGCGATCCTATCGGCATCATACTGTGGGGTGCGAAGAGCGGTGAAGTCTTACGCGAACTCCGAGCCCGATTAACGGTGGGCGAACCGCTCGCTGCCTCATTCTCCCCGGATGGACGGTGGGCTGCAACCGCGCATCACGGAGGACCTGCGTTCCTGTGGGATGTGGAAACCGGAGAGCGAGTGCGGGATTTTATAGGGCATAATTATTACAATTTGGACGTCTGCTTTTCCCCAGACGGTCGCAAGATCGTAACCGGGGCCTCGGACGGAACCGCGCGAGTCTGGGACATCTCCGACCTGGTCCCGGAAGCGATTCACGACGCATTCATTCGATAGCCTGGGAGCGGGGGCATCCCGCCCCCGATTTCGCTGAAAGGAGAGTCATCATCATGAAGCGAAAGATAATCTTGGGTTTCATTCTTGCCTTGTTCTTCGGATTCATGCACGAGAAAACTGCATGGGGCTTCGGTGGTCCTTGGGACGGCATCAGAGTCGACAGGGTCTATGCCGGTTCTGAGTTGGTTTGCGTCGGGGAAATCGTAAGCGTGTCGGTCACCGGGAAGGCCGTGTTTTCTCCAGTGTCGCAAAGGATACACATCGGAGGAACAGGTAAGGTTGAAGGAGAGACGCTTATTGCGGAAATGAACGTTGTAAGGCACATCAAGGGAACCAGCGAAACCCACATCAAACTACATTGCTATTCGAGCAGCCTCAGCAATCTCGATCCCCCTCTACGAGGACCGGTATTGGCGTTTCTCGACAGGCAGGGCGACGAATACCGCCCCCATGACGACTATTCATATTGCCTGCCGATATCGAAAAAGTGTTCGGAGGACAATTCACTGAATCAGGTTGACTCCATTCTTGCGGCAACCGTCCTGGACTGGAGCAAAGACCCGGCGAGCTTCAACGGAAGGGGATATTTGGACCGAGAGTTCTATCTGCGGGGGTATGTTGCGGCGTTGGAGAATCTCATGAAACATGAGGACTATGTTGCTTTTCTGCGAAAAATAGTTGGTAGCGGCGATACATACGCCAAAGGTCTTGGTCTTTGGTACCTGGTGAGGTCGCGAGAGTTCTCCTACTATGCCGACCATGTGGCTTTTGTTGTTGAGCACAAGGACGAGAACGTATCGGGTAATGGCATCTGCAATACTTTTCTGCCGAAACCTGGCGACGACATTATTGCGTTGCCGGCGGGGCTTGCAGCCGATGCCACAACGATAACCACGTTGTGCGGAGTGTTACGCGACGAGTCATCGCCGCTCTGGTTGCAGAGAGACGCCTGCCATGCTCTACGAACGCTGCGCGATCCGAGAGCGGAAGATGCACTGCGTTACAGGTTGTCTCATTCGCAAGATTTTGATGTTCAATACTATTGTTACTGCGCTTTGTTGATCATCAAAACGGGGAGCCTGAAGGGAATGCCTTCTGTTGACCGGTTCAAGGAGCAAAAGGAAGAGCGCATCAACTTGATCCTGAAATAGTGATATCACCGCGTCAATCTGAATCAGCCCCATCGGGCCATATTCCCTTCCGTCTTGAGGGGAGCGGGGGCGTCTCGCCCCCGAACGGCACACCCCCTCGCCCGCCGGGAGAGGGTCGGGGTGAGGGTCTTCACGGAGCTTCTTTGCATAACCTTCTCAACAGAAACAACGCGATCGCCCGCGCGTTGTTCCGAAGAGTCTCGATTTCCACCCACTCCTCCTGTGCATGGGCGCATTCCACCCCGGTTCCGAACATCACCACCGGCATCCCGGATTGGTTTGCAAAGTGTGCCGCGTCGGTCCATCCCGACATGATACCGACTCCGGGCGCACGTCCCACGGTTTCCGAATAGGCACGCGCCAGGTCTGTCACCAGGGGATGATCGCTTGCCACCCGAAACGGCGGAAGATCCTTCACCCACTCAATCTCCGATGGATGCTCCCGCAGCCATTCATCCTGCCGTTCCGTCGCGCGCACATGTTCGACCAACCTCTTGAAAACCGGCTCGCCGGTGTGTTGGAACCCGTCACTGAATGCCCGGTTTCCCTCTTCAGCGCTGTATACTGCATTCAGTTCCATCACCGCCTCGGCAGGAACCATCGCCGGAACCGTTCCCGCGCGAAAAACCCCCAGGTTGACAGGAACCGGACAAACTCTCAGCCGTTCCGCCGCAAAAGCGTCGATGGCTACTTTCACGACAAAAGCCTTCTCAATCGCGTTCACTCGAAATCCCCGCTGTCCTGAATGACCGCCCACACCCTTGACCTTCAAGGCAACGGTGATCACGCCGTCGCACCCGTGAATTACGTTGCTTTCGCCGTCCATCACAATCGCCTCATCCGCAGTCCGCCCGCGTAATCGGCAGGCCAGTGTCCCCGCGCCGGAGCCGTTACATTCTTCGTCGATTACACATTCAAAGGAGAGTCTCCCGTGCAATGGAATCCCGCTCTCCAGCAGGGCGCGGATCGCCCAGAGTCCCGTGACAATTCCGCCCTTTGTATCCGTCGCGCCACGCCCCCAGATCCTGCCGTCCCGAATCTCTGCGGAAAACGGATCGATAGTCATACCCTCCACACCGACGGTATCGATATGGTCGTTCAGAATAATCGAGGGGGATTTCCCGTTGACCGAACCGAAATCCCAGTCGGCCGTGACAATCGGGCGGCCTCTGAAGTTCCGCCCCTTGGGTCCGATGAATCCCGCTTGTTCATACACATCATCCGGTGCATCGAAACGCTCGATGGTTGCCGCAGGCCGCAGATTTCGCAGCACCTCCTCAATCACATCCTGCCCCGCCGCCTCGCTGCCGCAGTGCTTCTCCCCCGCGTACGGATTCACCGTATTGATCCGAATCAATCGCCTGCAGAGGTCAATGGACTCCTCCTCCAGCGCATCCAGACAACAAGACAACATGGATTCGTGTTCTGATGTCATTGTGTAATCATCTCGAAATTCGCCTTATCCGCTCTTTCACAAAAAGGAGACCTTCTCCCTCTCCCTCCGGGATGAGGGTCGGGGTGAGGGTTTCTCACGGGATAAGGAAATCAATAATTATTTTGGTATTTCGTCTCGCCGCCGGTATGGGGCATATCTCCCGCAGTAACCAATCCGTTCGTGCCGTCGTAAATGATGACTACGCCATCGGCCACCAGTCCGCGCGCCCAGTTCTCGACCTGCAATCCCTGGTTCTTGGTCCGATCCGGTCCCAGGCTGTTCAGGCACCACACCTTCCAGCCTCCCAGTTTCTCACCTTCATAGCTACGGTAATTGTAGGAAAAACGGGGGAGATCGTCGGTGTACCCCTCTCCGCCCTGAACCTCCAGGAATGGGTCTTCCAGGCTCAGGGTGGTGACATACGCGACTGGGGTGGTCAGGGAAATCAGGCGATACGTGATGGGATTGTAACTGCCTCCCAGGTTGTATTCATCAAAGTAGGGATACTTATTATTGTCGATGCGATACGATTCGATGGCCGTGGACAGACTCTTCATATCCGCATGAACTCTGGCGATCTTCGCCCGGATCTGTGCGTTGAGAAAATTGGGGACCGCGATGGCCGCCAGAATCCCGATAATCGCCACAACAATCAGTAATTCAATCAGAGTGAACCCTTGTCGCTTCATAACCGTGCCAGCTCCACCTGTTTCTTGATATGAATTGGACCTCAGACAGAATGATCCCCAAAATGAAATCCTGAGTCAATGGGATTAAGAGCGGGCCGGGTTGATTCTGCGTCAGGATTCACCGGATGAATCCGGGGGATGCTTCTCCGCGTTGTCTTTCCACTCCAGTTCAAAGATGTGATGAACCAGAATGTCCTGGTCCTCCAGGGAGATCTCATCGAAGGTTACCGCGACCAGGTTGATTTTCGGATCTCGTGTGTGATCCACGGTCACTCGAATTACCCGGACAATGATCGGCGATGGGGCGAGTGCCTTCGGGATTTTTAGATCGACATGCAAACGGGTTCCCACTGGCAGGGTTCGACGGGTTTCAAACAGAAAACCATTTCCGCTGACATCCACCGTTTTCCCCGCAAAGGCAAGCCGCTCCCGTCGGTCGATTCGCCGGGCGATAAACGGGATCTCTGCCGACATGCGCTTAAATTGACGTTCGTGGGTCCACATGCCGCCCTTGCTGGAGAGATGAATCACCACGATGGGGGCATCTTCTTTCTCGATCCGCTCGATTTCTCCGCGAATCACCATGCATCCCTCATCGCCGCCCACGGTGATATTCACGCCTGCCTCCCGCCGCACCGGAATGGGATGCCCCATATAACACGGATAGCTGACGCGAATACGGTTTTTCTCCTTCTTGACCAGCAACGCAGACACAATTCCGCGAAACGGTCCCTCGAAAATCTCGAGATTCAACCGCGTATCCGGCGTCATCAGCGCAAGGGCTTCTTTCAGCCCGATTTCCCGATCCGATGAATTGGACTGCGCCATTCTCATCCTCTCCCGGAGAATCCTATTCTACAATGTATTGGAAAAATCCACCGTTGTCGAATCCACAAGCAGGTTCCGATACAGCTCTTCATGCAGAATAACTGATTTTTCCTGTGTGAACAGATCCAGCACACGAGCCTGTCCACTCATCCCCCACTGCCTGCACAGATCCGGGTTTCTCGCAAGGATTTCCATCGATTCCGCCAGCGCGTCGGCATCTCCGGCAGGAACCACCAGGCCCGTCCTCCCATGCCGATTGACCCACGGGACCCCGCCCGGAAGGTCTGTGGAAATCACCGCAAGCCTCGCGGCCATGGCTTCCAGCTGGCACATCCCAAACGCCTCGTTTCTCGATATGGACGGAAGAACGAAAAAATCCCCCGCACGCAAATAGGCCGGTAGATCCTTGTCCGCAACGTGTCCCGCAAATCGAACTCGATCCGTCAACCCCATCCGCCCCGTCTGCCTCTCCAAATCGCCCCGCAGCGGACCGTCTCCCACGATCAGCGCAGAGACATTTCCCGTCTTCTTGACCGCGCGCAGCAGCACCTCCAGGCCCTTATATCCCACAAGCCTGCCGACAAAAACAGCCAGCGGGTGTGGCAGACTTTTCCTGAGCCGCTCGGCTTTCTCCAGGACTGCCGGTTCCATCGAAAAATACGATTTCGGATCGATTCCCAGCGGAATGATATGGCATTTCTCCCGGTATCGGGGTAGGTAAGCCGATTGTTCCAACAGGGCAGGCGAGGTGGCGATCACCGCATCGGCCCGGCGAAGAAGCCAATTCTCCAGCGGAATCAGAAACGGTCGCGCGACCCTTTGTCGCACAATATCGCTGTGCCAGGTCACAACCAGACGACATCGCGGACGTCGGATCGAAAGCGCGAGATTGCCGAACGGGAACGGCGTGTGGATATGCACAAGGTCCGGCTGCAACCGCCCAATCTGCCGGATGAGGCCTGGAGAAATCGGCTGCGACCAGAGCGTTCCCCAATTTGCCTCGCGCCGGACATGCAATCCCTCTCGACGCTCTTCATATTGAAAACGCTGATTCCCGGCGCACAGGACAACTACTTGCCAGCCCCGCGCCGAGAGTCCCTCCGCAAGAAGTTCTACATGTCGTTCGATCCCGCCCGGCCAGGGAGGATACGCCTTGTTGAAAAGGAGAATCGTACCCGTTTGTGCTTCCACAAGAATCCACTCGCTTTCGCAAGAGGGTTATCCGCCCAGCATTCCGGGGATCTGAATGCCCCCCGTGATTTCCGTCATCCGTTTCTTTGCATGTTCCTGTGTCCGGCCGGCCGCCTCATTGAACGCCACCAGCAGAAGATCCTCCAACAAACCGAGATCACCCGGATCGACAACTTCCGGGTCGATCTTGACTTCGGTCACTTGAAACTGTCCGTTCATGGTCACCGTGACCAATCCTCCACCCGCCGAACCGGTCGCCTTTGTATTGGCCAACTCCTCCTGGAGCTCGGCAATATGGCCCTGCATCTGCTGCGCCTGTTTGAGCATCTGGCCCAAATTCGCGAGATTCCCCAATCCTTTCATTCTGCTGCCTCTTTCTCTCTTTTTGATGAGGATACTCTGGTTCGCTGCGGTTCAGGACGGATCTCCTCTACCGTGCCGGGTACATAATCCATCAGGCTCCGAATTACCGCGTGTTCACGAGCCTGGGACAGCAATTCTCCTGTTCTTGGCTCGTAAGTGCTGGTTCGGCTTGGCGTCCCTGCAGAAGACAATTCCGTCTTTTCGGAGATCTCGAAAACAAGGCGAATGGGACCTCCCGTCAGAGAAGCCAGCTTGTCCTGCATGGTTTTCTGATAGTCCTGAAGCCTTTTCAGGCCCGCCTTGGTCGGCACTCCGACCGTCAACAGGTCGCCTTCCAGTCTCAATGGCCGGCTGTGAACAAGGGCCGAATTGATCGTGGGGGCCGACAGTTCCAGGTCTTCCGAGAGACTCTTCCAGGCTGCCTCCGCTTTTCCCATCGGATTACCGGATGATTCCGGTTCCGAAATCGGTTCCTCTTTTGGAGGCAGCGGGGTTTCGGTTTTGGCGGGTTGAGGTGGGGAAGGGGCCGGAGCGCGACTCTCGCCGGAATGGCCTGGGTTGGATTTCCGCACAACCGATGAGGACGGAGCGGAACCCGACAGCTCGGACAGAAACTGCAAAATGGAAGATAGTTGAACCGCTTCCCCCACTTTGGCCGCTTTGATCGCAGCCACTTCCAGAATCATCCGTCCCTCCGAGGCAAACCGCATCCGACGTTCCGCTTCGGCAAAGATATCCATCACCTGCAGGATCGCTTCCACCGTTGTGGTTTGCGCCTGGGTCGCCAATGCCTGCCTGGATTCGTCCGGCAGTTCCACCAGTTCCGGCTTATCCGGCGCAACCTTCGAGACCAGAAGGTGACGCAGATAGGTCATGATCTCTTTCAGGAACTGGGCTGGCTCCTTCCCCCGGATGCAAAGCCGGTCGATAACCAGCAGGATTCCGTTCAGGTCTCCCGCAAGAATGAACCGGATCAGGTTCTCCAGGGCCTCAAACTCCACCACCCCTAAGATCTCCTCCGCTTCCGGAAGGCTGACCTTGCCGGAACAGAAAGAGAGCAACTGATCCAGGGATACCAGCGCATCCCGCAACGCTCCATCGGACATGCGTGCGATATGGTACAGAATCCCGTCCCGCTCCGCTGCCGGTCCCAGGTCCACGTGCGGTTCGCCGTCCGCCACCGCTCGCAGCTTGTCCATGAGAATACTTACCGGAATCCGCCGGAACCGAAATCGCTGACAGCGCGACAGGATGGTCGCGGGCATTTTGTGCATTTCCGTCGTGGCCAGTATGAACTTCACATGTCCCGGCGGCTCTTCCAGCGTTTTCAGCAACGCGTTGTTCGCCTCATTGGTGAGCATGTGTACTTCGTCGATGATCACCACCCGGTATTGCCCGTACGTGGGAGAGAATCGGACATTCTCGCGAAGGTCGCGGATTTCCTCGATTCCGCGATTGGAGGCCGCGTCGATTTCCAGTACGTCCAGATTCGTTCCGTTCGTGATGGATCGGCAGGATTCACAGCGATTACAGGGTTCGGATCCCTGGCGATTGGAGCAGTTCAGCGCTTTCGCCAGGATTCGCGCCGTGGAGGTCTTTCCCGTGCCACGCGGACCGGAAAAGAGATACGCATTGGCGATCCGGTTTCTCTCCAGGCTATGGACTAGCGTGGTGGTAACATGTTCCTGTCCCAGCACCTCGCCAAAAGTCGCTGGCCGATGCCGAAGTGCGGAGACAATATAGGGCGTTGCAAGTTGCGATTCTGCCATAAACGATTTTGGCCTCACGGACCGGCGGGGCCGGTAATTGGGTGATGAAAGCATGGTCGCAAACACCGCAGGCCGGGGGGTGAAGATACACGCAATCCCCTCTGTGTCTCCCCCAAACTTTGGGGGAGAGGTTCCTCCCCCAAAGTTTGGGGGAGGTTAGGTGGGGGTTGCCGGATCTCGCAAGACTCCTCGGCGTGACGGTTGTGACCGAGCTTTCTTAGGAGGAGCCGCCCGGAGTCCGCGACGGGCTGCGACGTGGCGATCTCACCATGCACCGGGAATAGTCCGGGGGTGTGCACCTACCGTTGAGGTGACAACTCCGAGCGTCACCGGGTAGTTAACTCAGGCCAGGCGCTCCCACGGCACATGCCGGGGATCGTTTACCGCTGCTTCCTTTCGGACCTGACGGGGTTCACGAACCGACATTGCGTAGGACCCGGCCCTCAACGCCACTTGCCCGGCGCTGCCTCACAGCCGTACTCCGAGGGTAGGGATTCAGCCCTGCTGGAGCGGGTTGCAGGTTCAGGGCACCGCTACCTCCCCGCCTAGCACACCCCACGAATCTGTTCCACGTTTATCCTTTTGCCCCCTCCTCTTTCGGCTTGCTCTCGGAGGGAGCCGATTCTTTTTCCTTCTCTTTCGCTTCTTCCTCTTTCTTCATCTTGTCCCACTCCGCACGAGGCACAATCTTCACGGAGCGGACGGTGACGTTCTCCAGTGGGCGATCTCTTGCATCCCGTGCGACTTTCACGATCCGATCGACCACATCCATCCCGGCAATCGCCCGACCGAAATTGGTGTACTGACCATCCAGGTGTTGGGCACGCTTCACACAGATGAAAAACTGACTTCCTGCGCTGTCCGGGTCTGCGGTTCGCGCCATCGAAAGCGTACCGCGCACATGCGGACGGCTGTTGAATTCCGCCTTGACCTTCCAACCCGGTCCACCGGTCCCGTCGTTGGCGGGATCGTTGTCCTTCGAATTCGGACATCCGCCCTGGATCATGAATCCCGGAATCACGCGATGAAAGGTTGTCCCGTCATAGAACTTGTCGCGGGCCAACTTCTTGAAATTCTTCACATGATTCGGGGCAACGTCCGGGAAAAACTCCAGCACAATCGTCCCCATCGTGGTGTCCAGAATGGCCACTTCGTCCGGCTCTTCTGCCGCCTTGTCCGCCTCTTTTGCCTTTTCTTGCGCCAAACCCGGTTGCGCGCTCACGGCTGCCAGAATCCCGATCAACGCTCCGATGCCAATCTTCACAAGTATTCCTTTCATTCATAGATCCTCCAAAAAAACGGTCACAGCCTGGAAACCTGTGCCGCTTTCTTCTCCCTCTCTCTCCGGGAGAGGGTTGGGGTGAGGGATATACCGCCCTGTACCCCCATCTCGCCCTCTTTCTCCATCTGATCACCGGCCCTGCCAGTCTTTCTATATCCTGGTTTCACTCTACCTCAGCCGCTTCACCTGGGCAAGGATTCGTTTCTGATCCACGCTTCCTGAATGGTTTCGCGGCCTTGACAGCCGAAAAGCCCTCTCCGTATGATCCCGAACACTATGACTGGAACAAGTCCCCCCGTTTCCGTCCGCCGAATGAGGCTGAAAGATGTCCCGCGAGTCCGGGAACTCTGGCAGGAAATGATGGCGTACCATCTCTCGCTCGATCCCCGCTTTGAACTCGCGATTGGAAATGATGTCGCTTACGAGGAGTATCTTCGGTCCAGCCTGGAGAATTACGACATGGCGGTTTTCGTGGCGGAAACGGAAGGACGCATCGTGGGCTACACAAACGCCATGATTCTCAACAACCCGGCGGTGTTTGCCCTGAACCGGTATGGATTCATTTCCGAAATGGCGGTGGAATCGTCCTGTCAGCGCGGCGGAATTGGCCGACAAATGTGGGAGCATACCCGACGCTGGTTCAAACGGCGCGGCATTGGGGTCATCCAACTCAATGTTTCTCCCCAAAATGAAAAGGGATATTCTTTCTGGAAGAAAGTCGGCTGTCGGGAATTCCTGACCATCATGTGGCACGACATACCCCGTTCGATTGACTCGTGAGGAATATGCAAAACTCATCCGATAGAGTTGCCGGTTGGAACGTCTTGTTTGCTTCTCTGCGGGAAACGGCCCGCATCAAGCAGTGGATCAAGAATCTTTTCGTGTTCGCTCCGCTCGTGTTCTCGCACGGCCTGTTTAGTGTCGAGCCGTGCTCTCGCGCCTTCGCCGCGTTTTTCATTTTCTGCCTTTTTTCCTCCAGCGTTTACTTTCTCAACGATGTGGTGGATATCGAGCGGGATCGGCTGCATCCTCAGAAATGCCGTCGGCCCTTGCCTTCCGGACGGCTTTCCATCCGGGCGGCGCTGGTTGCCTCTTGCACGCTCCTATGCCTGGCGATTCTGCTCTCCCTGGTGGTGTTCGATATTCGATTCCTGGCCATCGGACTGACCTATATCGCGATCAATGTGGCCTATTCGTTCCGGCTGAAGTCGGTCGTATTGCTGGATGGAATGTCGATTGCCGCCGGATTCGTGCTTCGTGCCTTTGCAGGCGCATTCGCCATCGGCGCGATGATGTCGGATTGGCTGTATCTGTGCGCCCTGCTCATCTCGCTGTTTCTGGCCTTCTGCAAGCGACGCCACGAACTCGCGCTCCTCGAAGAGGCCGCCGCCAACCATCGCGGAATTCTGGAGGATTACCCGATTCAATTCCTCGATCAGCTCATCTCCATCTTGACAGCCGCCACCCTCGTCTGCTATTCGCTTTATACGTTGGATCGGGAGGTGACGCAGCCTCTTCGGTTCGGCGGAGGGCTGAAATTGACCATTCCATTTGTCATTTATGGCCTGCTCCGGTATCAATTCCTGGTCCACCGGCGACAGGAGGGCGGGAATCCCACGGATCTGCTCTTGCGTGACAAGCCCCTGATGGTTAATTTCGCTCTGTGGCTGGTCTTTGTGCTGTGCATTATCTACTCTTGAATCTGTTCTCAAATTATGGCAGGACTAGGATTGTTACGGGTGTTCGAATCGATAAGGTTTGGGCGCATTCAGTCGATATAAGGAAGATCCCGGATGGGATGTCGGCCTGTCCGGCTCAAATAAAACTCTTCATGGAGCCAATGGAGTTGAATCAATGTTTGTAAACCATGCTGCTGAGAACGACTGTGTCTGGTCATTTCTGGTCGCCGAGATGAAGGGGCCGGGCATTTCGGGGTGTCCCGCTCCCCGTCGCCTTCCCATCCTGATTTGTGTCTCCATCGACGCTCTGCCGGTTCCCAAATGTGGCTGGGAAGATGACGATGATCCGTCCTACAACCCTGAGGAGCTATACAACGATTACGGCGGGCTGGAAGATGAGGAGGATTACGGGAACTATGAGGAGGAGGAAGAATTCGAGGAGGACTATGAGGAATATGAAGATCCCGAGGAGGGCGACGAGGAGGATCTTGAGGAGGAAGAAGATCTGACCGAAGAGGACGAATTCGGCGACGATTACGAAGAGGGCGAAGAAGAATCGGAAGATCTCGATGATGATTTTGAAGACGATTACGAGGAGGATGACGAAGAATTCTGATTCCGAATCGATCCTTGTGGTGATTGATCAAACGGCCGGTTCCTCAGATTCTCGATGAACCGGCCTTCTTCGTAGCAGTAGGACAGGCGTCCCTGTCAGTGAGGTCATTCATGTCCGACACCCAACCCGCAATCATCGTCGTAGGCAGCATTAACATGGACTTGGTGGTTCGCGTCGAGCGCTTCCCTGTTCCGGGCGAAACCGTTCGAGGCCGCAGCTTCATCACCGTACCCGGCGGCAAAGGGGCCAACCAGGCAGCGGCGGTGTCGCTGTCGGGTGGATCGGTCAGCATGATCGGTCGGGTTGGGAATGACATTTTCGGATCGGCCTGCCTCGATAATCTCCGCTCCAAGGGCGCAGACGTTTCAGGGATTCGGATCGACCCCGACGCGCCAACCGGCAATGCCATGATCGCTGTCGATGCCGAAGGCCAGAATGAGCTGATCTACACTCCGGGAGCCAATGGCAAAGTCATCCCGCAGGATGCCGAGCACGCAACAGAGGCCATCTCCCGCGCGGACATGGTCATCCTCCAATTCGAACTGCCCATGGAAACAGTCTGTGGTGTGGTCGATCTGGCTTCCCGACTGGGCCGGAAAATCCTGATCAATCCGGCCCCCGCGGAAACACCGCCCGCCGACTTACTGAAAAAAGTGGATTATCTCATCCCGAACGAAACCGAAGCCGAACGGCTGACCGGCATTAAAGTGCAAGACCTGCAATCCGCAACACAGGCAGCAGAGAATCTCTTGCGGCAAGGTTGCAAACAGGTCATCGTGACTCTGGGATCGCAGGGTGCTCTGGTCCATGACGGAACCGCCGTAACCCATGTTCCTGCAAAGAAGATCGAAGTGGTCGATGCCACCGCTGCGGGAGATACCTTCATTGGCGCGTTCTCCGTGGCATTGGCGGAAGGAAAATCCCTAGTGAAGGCCGCCCGATTCGGCTGCGCCGCTGCCACGCTCTCCGTCAGCAAACTCGGCGCACAAACCTCCATCCCCACACGCGGCGAAATCGAATCGTTCCTGGAAGATTGATTCTCACCCCACCACCGCCACTATCACCGGCGCGAGAGTGCGCTCATAGAAGGACCTTATATCCGGCCAGATTCAATGCTTCCGCCAGAATCCGGGCGCGCTTTCTCCCGATAGAACGTTTGTTGTTTTCCATTTCCGAAATGTGACGTTGTGGAATTCCGGTCATTTCAGCCAGCTGTCGTTGTGTCAAACCTTCCCGATACCTGGCCCCTCGAAGAGCCGTCCCGGGACTGGATTCGGGATAAATCCGCTCCCATGGAACAGATTCCTCGTGAACCGCAAAACCGAGCCGCTCGATTGCCTTCACGACCTTTCGGCAATTCTGAGCAGGCCCGACAATCTGCATGACTGTTGTGGTATCAGTAGGGTGCTGCCTCGTGTGTACCGACATAGATCACCTCCACCAGCCGAACGTTCTTATTCCTCACTTCCCATACAGCCACATAAGTAGGTTTGCCCTTACATAAATGACAGTGATGTCGCGTCACATTCAACTTGCCATAATTCGGCCAATTCCCGCGAACTGGTCCATAGGACCGGATTTCCTTCACAAGGAGATCCAGAGAATCCAGGACTCGCCTCGGCAGGCGACGTGCCCTCTTCATCAACTTGGTGCTGATTGTTACAGTCCAATTCTTTTCTTCCATGATTATACCTGAAAAAGGTATCAAATCAATACCCTCTCACCCCACCACCGCCACTATCACCGGCGCAATCACCAACGCGGGAAGATAATTCGCGATTGGCAGTTCCTTGATCTCCAGCAACAGCAATCCGTTCCCGATCAGCATAATCCCGCCCGCACTGGTCATTTCGGCAATCATCGGATCGGTCAACACTCCCGAAAGCGTCGAGGCGAACAGCGACAGAAGCCCCTGGTAAACCAGGACAGTCAATCCCGCAAAAAACACACCGATTCCCAGTCCGGCAGCCAGCGCCATGCTCGAAAAGGCATCCAGCGTCGATTTCAAAGCCAATAGCTGATAGTCCCCGGAGAGTCCGTCCTGAATGCACCCAAGTATCGTCAGCGGCCCCACACAGAACACCAGAGAAGCCACTATAAATCCACGACTTACGTTCCCTCGGCTCTGTTCAAGTCTGAAGCGCTTTTCAAACCAGATACCAATCCCGTCCAGGCGTCTCTGAATCCCGATTGTCTCTCCCATAATGGTTCCCAGAAGAAGCGCGCCAAGCGGGATCAGTACATTCTCGGATTTCAACGCATATTTAAACCCGATATACAGCGTAAACAGGCCCAGCACGTGCAGAACGCTCTTCTGAATGTTCACCGACAGACGGTTCCCGACCACCGTCCCCGTCAGGCTGCCCACTGTGACCGTAACCATGTTAATCAACGTCCCAACAATCATCTTCTTTCTTCTCTTCTGTCTATGCTTGTCTTTGTCTCTCTCTGTTTATCCGTGCCTATCTGTGTTCGTCTGTGTTTGTCTGTGCCCATCCGTGCCTGTCCGTGCTCGTCCGTGTTCGTCCGTTCCCCTCTTTCTCTATTCTTCAATTCTTAATTCTTAATTCCTAATTCTCAATTGAACAAGGTCCATCCTGGACGGATCGCCGGACTTCTTGCCATAATGCCCCCATGATGAACGACAGCACCAATTCGGACCGGGGCATCTCCCGGCGCACAAAGAAAATCATCTTTTCCGCAGGTCTCGCCGTTTACCTGATCGGCTTGTATCTGCTGACTTTCGTCAATTCCATGGCGGACAACTGGGCCGGGACAGTCTCGCCGATCTGTATTATCGGCGGGCTGATTACCCTGTTTGTGAGTCTGCTCCTCAAAACGGAGTCCGGGGAGAATCCCGGCACCGACACCTGATCGAGACGGGGAATCTTTCATGCCGACCATCCGTGTTCTGCCGCCTGAGGTCGCCAACCAGATTGCCGCGGGCGAGGTGGTGGAACGTCCGGCTTCCGTAATTCGCGAACTCCTGGATAACGCCGTTGACGCAGGCGCAACCCGGATTTCCGTGGAGGTGGAAGACGGCGGTCTGAAAAACCTCCGCGTGACCGACAACGGCTGCGGCATGTCGCCGGAGGATGCCCTGTTGTGCACCCGGCGTCATGCTACCAGCAAAATCCTCCGCTCGGAGGACCTGGAGAACATCACCACCAAGGGTTTTCGCGGCGAGGCGCTCGCTTCCATTGCTTCCGTGTCCCGCTTCAAATTGATCACCCGCCGCGATGAGGACACCGAGGCCGTGATGGTGCAGATCGACGGCGGCACAACCGTCAACAGCGGCCCGGCAGCAGGGCCACCGGGAACGACCATCCTGGTTTCCGATCTCTTCTTTAACCTGCCCGCACGCAAAAAATTTCTCAAACGCCCCACAACGGAAATGGAGCACGTCTGCTCCACCGTCACCTGGCTGGCGCTGGCCCATGAGAGGGTTCATTTCACCCTCGTGCATAACGGACGCTCGGTGATGGAACTCCCCGCTGTCGCGAGTCGTGCCGAACGAATCATGAACATCTACGGGCGGGGAATCATGGGGGATTTGCTGCCCGTCTCCATGGACACCCCCACACTCTCGGTATCGGGATTCATCTCCCGTCCAACTCTCACACGCAACGGAGCACAGCACATCTTCACCTTTGTGAATGACCGCTACATCCGTAATCGAACCGTCCAACGCGCCCTGATGGATGGCTACCGGAACATCCTGCCGACTGGTCGATATCCCCTCGTGTTTCTGTACCTCGAGCTGGACCCGCGAACCATCGACATCAACGTTCACCCGACCAAGCAGGAGGTGAAATTCGCGCGGGAGAACGAGGTCTTCACCGCGGTGTACGGTGCCGTTCGCCAGGCCTGGGAACAACCCGCCGAGGAAAAACACCCTGCCGAACCCGCACCCCAATATCATTTTCCACCCCGGCAACCACCCCAAACACCCATTCCCCGCAGCGCCGTTGAGATCACGAACTTCTCCCCCAAGATTGGGGGAGACACAGAGAGGGTTGAATCGGTAGTCCCCGTCACCAAGCCTGTCGAATGGGGAGATGCAGTCCTGAAACCCTCTCCCCCAAAGATTGGGGGAGATACAGAGGGGGTTGAGTCCATCGGCCCCACCGCTAAGCCTGTGGAACGGGCAGACGCAGTCTCAAAGATCTCTCCCCCAAAGTTTGGGGGAGATACAGAGGGGGTTGAATCTTCTATCCCCCCCGATCTCCTCCGCGCCTCTTCCGTAGATGAAGCCCCGGAACTGCGTGTCCTCGGCCAATTGGCAAACAGCTACATTCTCGCGGAAAGCAACGGCGCTCTGTTCATCATCGACCAGCATGCCGCCCACGAGCGCATTCTCTTTGAACGGTTTCTCATACACTCTGCACGAGGTCCGCTGGCCTCGCAGATCCTCCTGTTCCCGGCGACCATTGACCTTTCTCCGGCGGAAATGCAGGTCCTTTCGGATTCGACTCCTGTCTTTCATCGCCTGGGATTCGACCTGGAACCGTTCGGGCCATCAACGTATGCCATTCGCGCCATACCGGGAGACCTGAACTTGGAGGCGGCATCCGAGCTGGTGAAAGACATGGTTACGGCGCTTCAGGGGGAAGGGAACACCGAGGAAAAAGTCGAGCGGGCGTTGCATACTCTCGCCTGCCGTGCCGCCGTGAAATTCGGCGATCCGCTGGACCGGGACTCAATGGAGGCCATCGCGGATGGCTTGCGCTCGATTCCAAGACGCGATTTCTGCCCGCACGGACGGCCCAGCGTCGTGTGTCTTTCCCCGGAAGCCTTGCGCAAATCTTTCCGACGGACATGAATATCGTGGGATTCCGATGGTATATATGATAAAGTATTTCAGGGCAACCACGGTGGGTTGCCCCTACGATTCGATCATGCCGACGTAGGGGCAGGCCCCTGTGCCTGCCCTCAAAGATTCCCCCTCTCCCTCCGGGAGAGGGTTGGGGTGAGGGTCTTCCATGAGGTGCAGAATGGATCTCTCCAAAAACAACGTATACGGTTCCTTCGGTGGCACCATTTTCGGCTGCGTGGCCTGGCTCCTGTGCTTTTCGGTGATGACCGGAGATTGGCCGTCTTCCTTTTTCATCCTGGCTGCCGCTATTGCCATGTTCGTTATCGCGACGAAGGCATGTCTGCGTAGACCGCAGCACTATTACCAAATCGTCCGTTGGGTTCTTGTGGGTGTTACGGGGTTGAATTTGACTTTAATTAACTTGAGATACCCGACTTGGATTGAGACATACCGGAAAAGTCCCTTTTATGAGTCCGCAAATGACATGCTTCTATGGAAATTGAATCTCCTCGTATTCGGTTTGTTCGGAATGCTCTTCATTGTTCTGACGTTCATGGAACAGAGGGGGAAAATCCCGCTGAATCCCATCGGCGATGGCAAGTCGGCTCTCCATGGAGAATGAATCCCCGCAATCCGCAAAACCGCCGCGTCCATCGCTATCATTGAATCCCATCCTGGTTATCCTTGTGCTGATAGCCCTGCTTGCTTTCGCATATACCGAGACTTTTGTGATCCGGTCGGGAAAGCCGGGTATTGACCTGCGCTTTTACACGGATGCCTCACGATCCATCCTTCATGGCAAATCACCCTATGAAGAGGCATGGTGGTATATCTATCCGCCGCCGCTGGCCGTGCTGTTGATCCCCCTGGCGCCTTTCTCGCACAAAGTGAGTTATATCTTATGGACGATTCTCGGAATCATAGCCTACGGGTATTCCGCATACCGGTCTGGCTGGTTGGGACAACGCTGGCGGCGCTGATCTGGATTCCGGCGCATGATGCGTTCCACAACGGTCAGGTCAGCCCGCTGTTGTGCGGCATTCTGGCGGCGGGAGCGGCACGGAAGCCGTTCTATCGCGGCCTTGCTGTGGGTATTGTTTCTGCGATCAAGCCGACCTTCGGGTTGCTGATTCCGTTCGTGGGTCTGGCGTTCGGTCCGATGGCGTTCCTGGGCGGAGTCCTGGGGTTCCTTCCGGCGGTCGTTCATGTCCCCTGGTTCATTGAATACCTTCGGTTCATGCCGGAGGTCTCCGAACGCTTCTTCGCCTGTCCCTCCCCGGTCAAATATCTCGGCACAACCGGCAGCCTGGCATTAACCGCCATCCTCTGCATGTTCGTCTCCGTCCGATATCGGGAACACGAATCCGCATACATGGCCCTCATCGCCCTGGTCACCATCGGCACAGCCCTCTGGCCCCACAGCTACGCAACCCTGATCGTCCCCCTCTGCTACTGGATCGGAAGACTCTCCAACCGAATACCCCGTGCGGATCTGTCCTAAAACCCGAGAGTATGCCCGCAACCTTCTCCCCCGAAGATCGGGGGAGGTCAGGTGGGGGTTGACCAGGTAGCACAAGCCTGCTCCTAAGAAATCTCGCCCTTCGACCACCAGTAGGCCAGGCGTCTCTGCCTGGTAGTAGGCCAGGCGTCTCTGCCTGCAAGAAAAAGCGCCCGCCCCGTCATCGCGAGCCTCCCTCCGGCGGGGCCGGTGATTGGGCAAAGAAAGTGGGGGAGAGGTTCCTCCCCCGAAGATCGGGGGAGGTCAGGTGGGGGTTGACCGGATAGCACAAGACTCCTCGGTGTGAGGGTTGCAGGCGAGCTTTCTTAGGAGCGGCAGACCGGCGGAGCCGGTGATTGGGGTAAAGAAAGCATGGCCCACGCAGGGCCGCCGCCGACCCGTCATCGCGAGCGCGACTCCGGCGGGGCCGGTGATTGGGTGAAGCAAGTGGGGGAGAGGTCCCTCCCCCGAAGATCGGGGGAGGTCAGGTGGGGGTTGACCGGATAGCACAAGACCGCCCGGCGTGCCTTTTAACAGGCGAGCTTTCTTAGGAGGAGCGGCCCGGAGTCTGCGAAGGGCAGCGACGTGGCGATCTCAGGCTTTGCCGAGATTCCTCACATTCGTTCGGATTGACAATACTCCTGTCATTTCAACCAAAGGGAGAAATCTCATCGAAATCCGTCCCATTGGTCCCATCCCCTCTTCTCCCCTCCCTTCTTCAATTCTTAATTTTTAATTCGTAATTCGCAATTCTCTCCTTCCCCTTGCCAACCTCAATCGTCTCCTATTCAATGGACGAACTATTGACAGGAGCAGACTCCGATGCGCAAAGCCTTCACCTTGATCGAACTGCTGATCGTCGTGGCAATCATCGGAATTCTTGCCGCGATTGCCGTACCGAACTTCATTAACGCACAAACCCGCTCGAAGATCGCCCGGTGCTATGGGGATATGGATGCACTGAAAACCGCAATCAATGCCTTCACCATCGACCATGGTGTGATGCTGGTAGATGTGTGGGATGACGATACCACGGAAGGAATCGCACGCATCCGGGAACAATTCAATGACGTAGGATTTTGTAATGGCGCTGGCGCTCGAAATTACACCGCCATTCTCGCGCCGTTGACCAGCCCGGTTTCCTATATGGGATCCATTCCCAAGGACCCGTTCGCGCTCAAGGTAAATCGAGTCGCTGCCGGATTCAATGAGGATCCCACGCGAGTCGGAAACGATACCTATGGTTATTGGGACAATGATCCCAAAGTCTTTTACCCGGGTGGGGTGGAGAATTACAACCTCGGGAGTATCGCAAGCTTGGGGGGCGGCCCCCTCGCGCCCGGCGAATTCATTCTTCTCAGCTACGGACCTTTTGCATCCAAAGTCGCCACGGAGTGGAGCGGCCTGAATCGTGGCCTTCCCTACAATGCCTCCAATGGCCTGGTCAGTCCCGGCGAAATTTTCGTTCGCTCCAGCGGCAGAACCAGTCAGAGTTGAACCGGGATGCTTCTTAAAGGGACTTTCCTCGGTTGCACCGCTTGAAATGCCCTGCATTCCTCCTCTCGCTCCGGGAGATCGTCTCTTCCCCCTCTCGCTCCGGGAGATCGTCTCTTCCCCCTCTCCCCCCGGGAGAGGGTTGGGGTGAGGGTCTTCCACGCCCCCGTCACTGTTTGTCGGTCCCATCCATCCCATCCCTCCCTTCTCTTCAATCCGCAATCCCCCATCCGTTCCATCCTCTCTTCTCCCTCTCCTTTCTTCAATTCTTAATTCTTAATTCGTAATTCGTAATTCTCCCCTCCCCCTTGCCAACCGCAATTATCTCCTATTCAATAATCGTATTATTCAAACCAGACAACTTTTCGGAGTAAACTGCCATGCGGAGAGCCTTCACTTTGATTGAACTACTGATTGTTGTGGCGATCATCGGGATTCTTGCCGCGATTGCCGTGCCGAACTTCATCAACGCACAAACCCGCTCCAAGATCGCCCGGTGCTATGGAGATATGGATGCACTCAAAACCGCAATCAATGCCTTCACCATCGACCATGGCCTCATGCTGGTGGATATTTGGGATGATGACACTGTAGAGGGGATGGACCGAATCAAAACTTACTTCAATGGGGTGGGACATTGCGGCGCAAGCAGTTCTCGGAATTTCACAGCCATCCTTGCGCCCTTAACCAGCCCGGTTTCCTATATGGGGTCCATTCCCAAAGATCCGTTCGCCGTCAAAACAACTCGATCTGCCTCCGGCTTTAATGAAGATCCCACCCGCAGCGGGAACGATACCTATTCCTATTGGGACAACGATCCCAAGATCAATCGGGAGGGCGGCGTCAACTATAATTTGGGAAACATCGCCGGCTTGGGTGGCGGCCCCCTCGCGCCCGGCGAATTCATTCTTCTCAGTTATGGCCCCTTTGCGTCCAAAGTCGCAACCGTATGGAGCGGCCTGAATCAGGGGCTTCCCTACAATGCTTCCAACGGCCTGGTCAGCCCGGGTGAAATCTTCGTTCGCTCCAGCGGCAAAACCAGCCAGAGCTGACCGGGATTCTCCCTAAAGAGACTCTCCTCGGCTGCACCGCCGGAAATGCCATGTATTCCCCCTCTCCCCCCGGGAGATCGTCTCTTCCCCCTCTCCCCCCGGGAGAGGGTTGGGGTGAGGGTCTTCCACACCCCTATACCATTCATCCCCTCCCTCGTTTCTCTTCAATCCCCAATCCCCAATCCCCAATCCCCAATCCCCAATCCCCAATCCCCAATCCCCAATCCCCAATCCCCAAT
>JAKPYU010000062.1 GCA_029568995.1 Candidatus Omnitrophota bacterium
ATGATGGAGTGGGCTTTGGCAGCGGATGATGCTTATGAGCTGGAGGCTGCTGTCCACGACGAGAGATACGCGGAAGTGCAGCATTTTCTGCGAGGCGGATTCTGGCGGAATTTCCTGGTGAAATACCCCGAATCGAACAACATGCACAAGAAAATGCTCTGGGTTGGCGAGAAGATTGACCGGATCCCCAAGAATCGGAAAGCCTATCGGCAGGCGCTGGACACCTTCTGGAGGGCACAATGCAACTGCGGATATTGGCACGGTGTATTCGGCGGGCTTTATTTGAATTTCCTTCGCAGCGCGATCTATCGGAGTTTGATCGAAGCCGAGGATATTGCCGATTCAGCATTACAGGATAAGGACAAATGGGTGGAGGCAACCCGTGGGGATTTTCTGCGGTGCGGCAGCGATTGTGTGATTCTCTCGAATTCCGACGTGGTGTACCACTTCGATGCGAGCTGCGGAGCTACGCTGTTTGAACTGGACCTGCGCAGCAAGCGATTCAACCTGCTGAACACACTCAGTCGGCGAAAGGAAGGATACCACCGGAAGATGCTGGAGGCGGCCTCGAAACCCAAGCCCGCGCCGGGCCAGGCGGCATCCATTCACGATCTGGTGGTACTGAAAGAGGAAGGGCTGGAGAAACACCTGCAGTATGACTGGTATCGACGGAGCGCCGCAATCGATCACTTTTTCGATTCCACAACAACCATCGAGCAGTTTCAAACATGCGCCTATCGTGAGCTGGGAGACTTCGTGAATCAGCCCTATCCATGCGAGGTCAAAAACAAGACGGACAAGGCGAAGGCGGTTTTTCAGCGGGATGGCTGTCTCTGGCGGGATGGAAATCCGCAGAGCGTTCAGGTGGAGAAGAAAGTCATTCTCACGCCGTCCGATATCGGCCTGTCGGTGAAAATCACCATTCGGAACACCTCGGATCGCCCACTTGAGACCTGCTATGCATCGGAATGGGGATTTGCCCTGAATGCGGGACATACCTTCGACCGTTATTATGTCGTGCCGGGGAGAGACCTGGAGGATAAGAACCTGGATAGTGTCGGGGAGATCCCGGACGCGATCCAGGTGATTCTGGTGGAAGAATGGGTGGGAATAGATGTAGACTTGTCCTGGGATGCTCCCGCTGTTCTCTGGCGGTTTCCGATTGAAACCATCGCCAGTTCCGAGAGCGGATTCGAGCGATGTTACCAGAGTAGTGTTGTTGTGCCCGTATGGAACCTGTCGATTCAGCCGGGAGACATCTGGTCGACCCAAATCACTCTGACAGTCAGGGATCGATGATGGACGTAAGCGCAGTCAAGGAACAATGGACCTGTCCCAAGTGCCGTTCACGAGGGTGCATGACTCAGGAAATGTCCCTCACGAAAGCGAGCGACAAGCTGGTGCTGCGGGCAGGCAGCGAGAAGTATCTTGCGCTGACCTGCACGCTGTGCGGCTATTCGGAACTGTATAACATGAAGGTGCTGGCGCGGATTGCAGA
>JAKPYU010000103.1 GCA_029568995.1 Candidatus Omnitrophota bacterium
CTTCCTGATATCGTCCGCCCTGATCTTCCGAGACCCGCCGCTTAAACGCTACCATCCTTTCCCATGGACCGGAGCCGTCAACCTGTGTCAACTGTTTTGGTGATTCTTGCCTTTCTGGCTGCATTTCTCTATCTGGCCGGAATGTTTTGGATTGGTGCGGTGCAACGTGGTGGCACTGTCATTTTGACCGGGAATCAAGCCTATCTTGACATTCTATACACTCAGAATCTTCGTGACGGTCTTGGGCCACGTTATCTGCCGGACCATCCGAAAACACTGGCCCCAGCTTCGCCGTTCCGCATTACCTTGCTATGGGTGATCTCCCATTTTCTGGCCCTGCCGTCTCCCCTGCTGTGGGGGACAGTCCTCCTGGGCCTTGTGTCTCTATGGTTGGGATTGGCGTTGGCCGCATGGCGGCTTCGGGACGAAGGGGGTGGTGTGGAAATCGGCTTTCTGCTGGCTGTCTTGGGTCAGGGCGGGGTCTTGTGGCTGTTGTGGTCCGGGGATTCCGGTGCACTGGTGGTGTTGGGTGTTTTTGCTTGTATGCTACCTCTGTACAGGCGTGACCTTACTCCAGGCCGACTTGCTCTTACCTCTATAGGTGCGTTTTTCCTCGGGCTGTGCAGTTGGCCCGGATACGCCTTTGCAGCTGGCACAACATTGTTCTTGTTGACTTACGGTGCACAAGAAAGGCCGGACCTGCGACATCCCTGGAAATCGGGATTCTGGTGGTCGGTGCTTCCATTGATGGGGGGCGGTGGGGGCTTCCTGCTGAACTGGGCCTGGACCGGACTCTGGGACGGTGGCGGACCTCTATCGGAATTCAGTCCGCTCGCCTGCATATCCTTCGGGGCCATTCTCCGGCTGGAGTGGCCGGAGGGATTCTCCCACCTCTTGCGTTCGCTGAGTCAGTCGGGAACGCCTCTCGACAGCCTCTCCTGGATAATCCTTCCATCGTTTCTGTTCGGCTTGCTGGTATCGCCGGAGAAGGAACCGGAGAAGCATAGCCGTACAGAACTCCTTCCGCTTTTTCAGATCCTGAGCGTTCTGGCGTTTCTGGCATTTCTGCCGGAGGGTGAGAGGGAATTGAGAGTTCTTCCCTTCCTGCCTCTGTTTCTCTTTTTCGTGCTTCGAGGAATCAGGCAGATTGCCTGTAGGATTCCCCAAGTGGGGGATGCCGTCGCCTGGATATTGATCCTGGGATTGGTTGCGGTTCAGGTCTGGGCGCTGCCGAATTGGTATCACAGGGCGAGTTCGGTTCGCTCGGAACGTTACCGAGCGTCGATCCTGTCTGCGGATGAAGGGAAGGCGAAGGGTTGGATATCCGATTTCTCACGGGTGTCAGCGGGCGACGATCCGGCCCTGCTTGTGCGATTGGGTCCTGACGTTGTGCGCCAGGGCGCTTTCGGGAGCGGATATCGTCTGAATGTGAATCTGGCCGGTGCCGGGTATGCAGGTGTCAAACGGGATGCCCTGCGTCTCTTGCTGGATGCGCCGGATTGTGTCCTGTTTCCCAATTCCGCGACAACTGCAAGCCGGTCGGCATTTCCGGATATCCTGTCGGCTTCTGCGGAACTGGTCTCCGCGTCCTATGAAGTCCGGACAGGCGATACCTGCACCGTATTTCTCAAACCGAAGGACGTCTCTGTGGAAGAGGTCCGGGACCTTGCCGCCCAGCGTCTGCTGCAGGCTGGAAGAGAGCATGATCTGCTCTGGTCGATTATCGCCTGCGATTCGAGGCCGGAACCGTCCCCGGAACAACGTGCCCGCTGGAGGATCGCAGTTGAAGACCGCCTGAATTGCCTGACCGGGGAGTATTGGGATTTTGAAGAGGGGCTGCCGGAGGAATCGGAGACGGTCGGTGAGGGGATCTCTGTCGCCTGGACCCGGCCGGTTCCGGTTGATGGTGTCCGAGCCTTATCCATCGGATTGCCACAAAGCATTGGCACTGTTGTCTTGCCGGAATTTACGATTGAAGGCGATCTTCTTCAATTCTCCATGGCCGGGATTGGCTCCGCCACGGAGTGTTACGTCAGCCTGGCGGTATTCGAGGAACTTCGGTTCGGCACAGAGGAAATCGCGCCCGTCCACAAAGCGGAGCATTTTCATCATTGGGCTGGGGAGCCGCTTCGAGGAAATACCTTTTACTACCTCATGCCGAAAGAGCTGAAGCCGGTCCCGCAAGGTCGGCAGGGATGGCGTGTAGTTGAAGCGGCCCATCCCGTAGATCCGACCCGATGGACTTTTGTAGAGTGGCCTGTGCATCCCTGGCGCGGAAAACAGGCCCGTCTTGAAATCAGTGATCGGTCCCCGGAGAGTTGGATCGTGGTGGATGCCATCCGCCAGATGATTCGCCCGCCCGGACGATACTTCGACTTCGAGGATGGAACCTATCAGGGATGGTCTGCAGAGGGAGCCGCATTTGACAATGGTCCGGTGCTCGGTGCATTTCCCGCTCAGCAGCCAATTATGAATCAGCAAGGGGATTTCCTGGTGAACAGCTATCTCGATTCGAGCGATTCCGCCCAGGGCATCCTTCGTTCGGCGACTTTCACCATTGAGCATGAGTTCCTTCGATTCCGAGTCGGTGGCGGAGATATTCCGTTCCGAACATCTTTGAATTTGTATGTGGACGGCGAGCTGGCGCTTTCTGCATCGGGGAAACGGGACGAGGTCTTGCGAACCGTGATCTGGGATCTCCGTGGAGTTCGCGGCAAGGAAGGTCGGATTGAGATTGCCGACCAGGACTCCGATACTTGGGGGCATATCCTCGTTGATGACATTGCCTTTCTGGATGGGAGATTTCTTTCCTGGGAACCGGAGAAGCGAGAATGAAGCCTTGTACCGACCCTTAAGGCTGCTGACTTAATGACATTGCCTTCAAAAGAGCCTTGGAACGTCTCCCTCTCCTTCCGGGAGAGGGTTGGGGTGAGGGAGTTAAATCCAGTAAACTCAGCCCCCTTTGCTCACTTTCCTGTCTTGGGCCGGCCCCACGGATCTGCGACCGAAATTCCTTTCACCGATCCCAATCCAAGGGCCAAGATATTTGCAAAAAGTCGATTGTGGACTATTATTATGGAGACGGAGACGGACTGGCGTTTTTCGGAAGATTCGGTTTCACGGAATGAATCTCCGGGGTTGTTAAGGTCCGTTCTGTCGGAGCCGATATATTTTCTGAGGTATTCCGTCCGAGTTTTTGGTTCCAGTTTGAGATATTGAAGGACTCCATGGATTCAAAATCTTCCGGGTATAGCTCGGTCCCCACCGCCAAGAGGATGTTCTCGCCTCAAGAGCGGCTGTATTTCATGGTCAAGAAGGATGTCAAGCAGCTCCTGGAGGCGGGGCGCAAGTATTTCAATGAAGGGGATATCGAGCAGGCGATCAAGCATTACCGCAAAGCCCTGGATGTGGATGCCAGCTGTGCCCTGACCCATTTCAACCTGGGATACGCATATCATGAAGAGGGTCACTATGAACATGCGCGCGAGTCTTATCTGAAGGCCATTGAACTGGAGCCGACCTGCTCGCTTTTCCTGGAACACCTGGCTCGGTTGAATTTCGAAACCCTCGATTACCAGGAAGCCATCAAGCTGTTCAATCGAGCCTCTCTTGTCGGACCGATTCAGCCTCTCAGCCTGGGACTATGGGGCCGTGCCTTGTACGAGTCCGGTTTGTATGAAGAGGCCATCGCGGCTTTCGAAAACTTGCTCTCACGGGAACAACATACGGCCATACAGGTCGGGGGGTTGTTCTGGCTGGTTGTGGCGAATTTGAAGCTGGACCGGATCGCACAGGCTCGTGCTCTTGCGGAGGAACTCCTGGAAGCGCCGGAAATCGAGCAGAAAATCCTGCTGGACCTGGGGGAACATTTTCTGCGGGTCAGGTGTCTCGGACTGGGCCGCGCCATTTTTGAGCGGCTTGCTGTAGAGCATGAGGAGTTGGTGATTGCCCGGATGCGCCTGGAGGATATCCGCAGCCTG
>JAKPYU010000121.1 GCA_029568995.1 Candidatus Omnitrophota bacterium
CGTGGTGGCCACCCAAAGGACACCGGTTGAGTCACGGGCAATCGTGGCGGTCTCGCGCGAGAGTTGCAGGGGCAAATCAATCGGAGAGTCCCATCCGGGAGCGAATCCGTATTGGCCGTCCGAGAATACAAGTTTAAACACACGAGTGGAGCGCGAAGTACAAGCCAGAATGTAGACACTGTCGCCCACGGGCAGACAATCACATCGGGCACTATTCTCCTCAGCCAGAGTCAGGTGTTCCATCCACGCCATCCCGTCGAATTCAAAAAGCCGGAGATTGCTGCCCGGATTCAATACGGCCCACCACTTCCCGGCATGATGCCAGCATTTCGACTGGGGCTTGTCCGCCGTCAAATCCGTGCCCAGACGTGTGCCCTCGACAACGGCCCCGCAATCAAACGAGGCGGCAGAGGATTGTCCCTGCAAGAAGAACGACAACGCGGCGATCACTGCGGTCCGATAGAAGATCTCTCGAGTCATTTTCATCTCTTTCTCCGAACGGAAACCTCCTTGGTCTGAGCGATGTTTTCGCTGTTGGAGAGATTTCTTTTTTATCAAGATCCGAACTGACAATGAGCACGATAGTCCCTACGTTGTTATCCGTCAATCAATCCCTGAAAGGACGTTGCGGGGCGACGATCCGGGGCGATTTTCGATGGCATCGGGGGCGGGACGCCCGATTTCTTCTCATCCCGCAGCGGATTTGTGAGCTCTTTTCCCAATCCTTGTCGGTGTTTGGGAAAGAACTTCCCCATTTTTCGGTCGAAGGGGAAAAGTCTGTCCTGGCATTCGGGGCCGGGAAATGACTGTGATGTAATCTATAAGTCATGTATTATCAATTACTTATATATCAATATTCAGAATTGGCATTGCCATTGCTCAGGGGTGAAGACGTCAAGGCGGAAAGAGAAAGCCGAGACGGAGACAGGAAAAGGAGAATGGGCCGTGAGACTGCTGGAGTTCCTGGAATATTCGGTCAGTCCCTGGATACGGATTCTGGCCTGCGGTTTGTTGGGCGGCGCATTGATTCTCCTTTATCGATGGGATCCGGAAAGACACAGCCAGGCGGGAATGGATGATGATCCATACAGCGGAGTGGAATTTGAACCGCCACTCAGCCGCCGCTCGGTAGAAACGTTTTACGGAACCCACTCGGACCTGACGGAATCGAGAGAAAAGTCCCAGACAACAGTGATCGAGCTGCAACGGTACCTGGATGCACTCTCTCGGAACCGAATCGAAAGTGTTGATCGAGTCTAGTTGCAGGCTCCCCCCGTGGGGGGCTTGACAAAATAGAAAAACTCCTCCCTCATAGCCCTCAACCCTGGGGGCCTGGTGCCCCGTTTGCGTCAGGCAGTCGTCTGGCGCACTTTTTTTTTCGAAATTTCCATTGGCTCGAAAGATAAAGGGCGGACAGCCGTCCGCCCCTACGCCCACCACGGCAGGATTCGATTATGAAGACGTACAAGTTCCTCTGGGCGTCCGCCCCTACGCCCGTAGCGGCAGGATACCGATTCCCCCACCGAATCCTCTTCTGACGGTATCGGATTCATTGAATGGAACCGGCAGGAATTGTATCCTTGCGGCATGCGAAATTCCTTGCGAATCTTCGATCCGAACAACACCGTATTCAGATAGAGGGCTGATTGTGCCGGCGAACCTGACCCCGGAATACATGGCAGCGGAAAAGGAATACAAGGCGGCCAAAACGCCGGAGGAGAGATTGCTGTGCCTGCAGCGCATGTTGTCGGTCATCCCGAAACACAAAGGAACCGATCACCTTCAGGGCGATATCAAGCGCAAGATTGCCCAACTCAAGGAACGTCTGGAACAGCGTACCAAGAAAAAAGGCCCATCCTACCGCGTGAAACCCGAAGGGGCGGGACAGATCATGCTGATCGGTCCGCCGAACAGCGGCAAATCCTCCCTGCTCGCCGCACTCACCAACGCAGAGCCAGAAATCGCCGAATACGCGTTCACCACACGGGAACCGATTCCCGGCATGGTTCCGTTCAAGGATATTCAGATCCAGCTGGTGGATCTCCCGCCGGTTTCTCCCGAATATTGTGAGAGCTTTGTGTTTGACAATATCAAGGCGAGCGACGGCACTCTGCTGATAATCGACCTGGTATCCGGAGATCCGGTGCAAGATTTGAACCAGACGCTGGAATTGCTGAAGGAGAAGAAGATTGATCTTGTTCCCCCACAGGGCAAACCGGAAAATCCTGAACTGGGGGTTTCCTACATCCAGACCCTATTACTGTTCAACAAATGCGACCAGGACCCGGATGGAGAGCTGCTGGAGCTGGTGCGGGAAATGATCGAGACAGACCTGCCGATTCGCGTGATCTCCGTACAAAAACAAGTCGGCATCGAGGCGCTCGCGCAGGACATGTTCGACATCCTTCGGGTGATTCGGGTGTACTCGAAACAACCCGGCAAACCGCCGGACCTGGATGCGCCATTCACCACCGCCATTGGCACAACGGTGATCGATTTTGCCGGAATGGTGCACAAGGATTTCCTGGATCAGCTCAAGGAAGCGCGGGTGTGGGGGAGCGCCCGATTCGATGGGCAGGTGGTTCAGCGAGATCATGTCCTGCAGGATGGGGATATTGTGGAACTGTCCATCTGACGTTATTTCAAAGTCTGCCCCACCGTGTAGCAGACGCGGAATCCGGTTGAATCGAAGAATATCCTTCGCACAAAGGGATAAGTTCCTGCGCGTCGCGACGGAAGGAGGTTTTCGGGGCGAACGGTGATCCAGCTGCCACCTCGACAGACTTTGTAGAGATCGTGAGGGTCTTCCAGAATCTTCCGCGCCAAGTCGATTTCCGACATACCGTGACGGTTATACCAATCCAGGCACCATTCCTCGGCGTTCCCCACCATGTCGTAGCACCCGAACCGACTCTTACCGTTTTCGAATGATCCCGCAGGAGCCAGCGGCTTGAATCCGTCAATCTCGCCGCTGGGGTCCCAGGAATTGTTCAGCCGGTCGCAGGAATTACACCGTTTTGGGTCCCATTCATCCCCCCACGGCCATGCGGTGAAATCCGGCCCTGTTGCGGCATAGAGCCATTCCAGTTCCGTCGGCAGACGATAGACATGCGTGGGATCTTTGTAAGTCAGCCAACAGCAATAGGCCTGTGCCTCATACCAGCTGATGCCGGCCACCGGCATTTTCTCCTGGCGCTGCCGATAAACATGCTTGAACGGCCAGTTAATCGGAGCGGTCCAGTTGTTCTTTTGCCGGTAGTACCAGCCTTCCGGTGACCAGAACTCCTCGACCTGGTAGCCTCCCGCCTGCACGAAATCGAGGTACTCCTCATTGGTGACCTCATATTTCCCGATGCCATAAGTCGGCAGCGAGACCCTTGGGGGGCATTCCGGCAAACCCTGCCGGACCCGTTCCGGTATGATACAGTCGGTTCCGGGGACGATCACGGTTGCAGGAATATGGATATCGGATGGGGCCGGTTGCGATTCGCAGAGTCCGCCCATTCCCATCCCGGAAATCAGAATGAAGATCGTGCAAGAGAATCGAGTGCGTATATTCCTCATCGTCGCTTTCGTCGCTGTAGGGATTCTGCGTCTATATTACTGTTTTCAGGTTCCTCTTTATACGACGGACCTGTTTCGGAATCTGGGATACGGTCGGGAGTTCTGGCGTTTCGGCGCGGACATCTATAGCGCTATGCCGGAGGATTTTTCCCCGGCTCCATACCAGTTTTTCTGGAGCACACACGGATATACCTATCCCGCCGCCACGATTTTATTTTTCGCACTGATTGCACCGATCTGCACGGGGCTTGTTCATGCCAAGGTCATCCTGACGCTTCTTTCCGCGTTGAACTCCTGGATGACCTGGCGGATCACGAAAGACCGATGGATCGCGCTCCTGTACTGGGCCAATCCGATTTCAATCTGGTTCGGATCGCACGAGGGGCAGTTTGAACCCTATGTGGCGACCTGGATGATCCTGGGGATCTGGCTCTTGCAGAAGAAATCGCCCTGGTCGATGTTCTGCCTGGCGATGGCCGTCCAGGCAAAACTGTTTCCGGTGTTTCTGATTCCCACGTTTTTTCTGTGGGACTGGCGTCGCCCGCCGAAACAGTGGGCGTTGGATGCGGCGGCTTTCGCGATCGGATTCCTGCCGAGCATTGTGCTTGCATTGACCGGTGATTACCTCTCGAAACTCTTCTCTCCCGCTTACATTCCGCACATCAATCATATCCCCTGGAATATCTCGGACCTGAGACAGTTCCGTCCGCAGCCTCTGTGGTTGATCTATCTCAACGCCGTCGTATCCAAGGGAACACTCCTGTTATTGGCAGGGTTCTCCTATCTTCGCTATCGCGCGATCCGCAAGGCCGGGGAGGAATTCTTTCAAACGCGGTTTGATTGCATCCTGGATTATGCGCCGCTGCTGTTGTTCATCTGCCTTCTCAAAAGTTCTCCTTTGACTCAAGATTGGCACCTGATGCTGGTCCCGGCGTTTGCGCTGACCATTCGGCACCCCCGGCATCGGATGATCGTATTCCTGATCGCCTGGCTGTTTGGGGTACGCTCGATGTATTCCATGCTGATCGGACCGATTGGCGACCGCAATCCGGCGGAAACCATGCAGGTCCTTTCGATTTGTCTTTATCGTTTCTGAAAACTCTTATCCGGAGGAATCCATGATGCGCTGCAAAATCCGTGTTCTGTTGCTTCTGGTAGGAACTCTTGCGTGTTCGGTTGTTAGTGCCTATGCAGTCGGCACGGCGTATCCGTTGTTCCCGCAGGGCGGACGGCTGGTGTTCGAAGAGCATGATGGAAGGATCTCGCTGGGCAAAGTGGAAACCGTTTATCCGGACGGGCAACGGGCCTGGGTCCTCTCGAAGCCGGATGTTCCTCTCTGGACGATCACGCTTCTGGATGGCAGCGGAAGCAAGCAAGCTGTCACGGCGCTGCAAGGGACCGGGACGGTTCGAGCGTTGTCCCAACAGGAGATTCAGCTGGAGTGGAAAGGAGTCCAGCCTGGCGGCTTGAATGTCCTGGCGGATGTCTCGGTCGATGGAGACACCGTAACCTGGAAGATGACGGTGAAAGCAAGCGAAGACGGCTTTGCACTGTTCGATGTTATCTATCCCGAAATCGGACCGCTGGTGGTCCAGGAGGATATGTACTCGGTTGAGCCGTGGGGATGGGGAGTCCTTCGGAAGGATTTTCTGGGCCGTCGCGATGAACGAACGTATCCCGGTGCAGCCCAGGCCATGCCGTTCCTTGCGGTCTCCGATGGAACAACCGGCCTGTACCTGGGCGCTCATGACCGCGAAGGATACTCGATGCGTTTCATCATCGGCCGTCGCGAAAATGAAGAGGCCGCGACATTCGCGATTCGCCACGATGTCGAAGGGATGGGAATCGCGAAGGAGTATTCCCTGCCCTATTCGGTTGTGACGGTTCCATTCCGAGGCGACTGGTATGCAGCCGCCCGGATTTACCGCAAGGCCGCGATGGAGACTCCCTGGGGCGGAATTCCCCCGCTGGCGGAACGCAAGGACATTCCTGAGTGGATGAAGGCACTTGATCTCTGGTATATCGGCCCGTGTCATGACGACGCAACGGCGGACCAAGCGATTGAATTTGCGAAGTTCTTTGAGGTCGCAACCGCCGCGCATATCTATACATGGCACGAAATCCCCTTCGACGATCATTATCCCGACTATTTCCCCGCCAAACCCGGTTTCAAGGACGCCATTCAGAAGATCCAGAAAGCGGGGATTCCCGCAATGCCCTATATCAATGGCCGGTTATGGGACCCGGCAACCAATAGCTGGAAAGAAAAGAACGCGCAGACAGCGTGCTCACTGGATGAGAAGGGAGAGAAGTACGTCGAAGTCTACGGCTCGAAAGTGCCGCTTTCCCCGATGTGCCCCTATACCAATCTCTGGCAAGATGTTGTAAGGGATCTCGTGGACCGGCTGGTAAATGAAGTCGGGGTAAAAGCAGTCTATATCGACCAGATCTCTGCCGCGTCCGCCAAGCGGTGCTTTGCGAAGAATCACGATCATCCCATCGGCGGCGGAACCTACTGGATACAGGGTTACCGCCAGTTATTGAGGAAGTGTCTAAAATGCCTTCCGCGCGATGCCGCACTCACAACGGAAGAAAACGCCGACCCATGGAACGACCAGCTTCATGCCTGGTTGATGGTCAACACCCAGGAACGAGGCGGCGTGATCGTACCAATCTACCCGGCGGTCTATGGCGGGCGGGCCATTTCCTTCGGATTTCAATACATCGGTGGAAACGATTTCACTGAACACTATCCGTTTCGCCTGAAGATGGCGCGAGCCTTTGTATTCGGTTC
>JAKPYU010000130.1 GCA_029568995.1 Candidatus Omnitrophota bacterium
CCTGATTTCTTCGATAAAATTGCCGATGAGTCAGTGTCTGTCGATCCTTCGGAAATTCGCGCCCACATGGAAAAGGTGGGGCACCCGGCGCTCACCATGGATGATATGGCGCTGTACGGGCAGGAGGATTCCGCACCGGTAAAGGTCACAGCAGTTTCCGCGGATAAAACATCCACGGGAAAGAAGGAACCTGAAAGAACTGAAATCCCTGTAGAGGGCGCTCCCGTGAGTCTCACCTCTGAAGGCATTGCACAGATCAAGAATGAGCTGATGCAGTCGCTCCGCGAAGAAATAAAATCGTCCCTCACGAAGGAAATTGTCACTGATATAATAAATGTACTCGGGGAGCGGTTTCTCGGAAGCGCAGTGTCGACATCTCCCGTATCAGCGCAGGTATCTTCGGGCGCAGCGGAGAGGAAACAGAATGCTACCACTGCTGAAGAGATTGCGCCGAAGGCATCGGAACGGATTTCCGCCATCACCTCGTTTCCGGTACGGAAGGAATCATCGGAACGGCCGATCCACCGCGTCAAGCTGGGTGCATCGAAAGCTGAAGGCGGCACCCGCGGCATTACATACGAAGTGGGCGGCGCTACGGCAATGCCGTTCCATTTCTGGGAGGGGGAGATGCCGAACCGGCCCCTTGTGGCCATTGAGGTGTTTGATACCGTGTCAGAGAAATATCCTCCCGTAATGAGAAGCTTCTGGGGTGATCTACTTGAAGATCCTGCAGCGATGGCAAAGGCCTGCGTGGAAAAATACGGCGCCGACCTCGTAAGCGTCCGTCTCGAAGGGACGCACCCGGAGAAGGGCGGCCGCACGCCGGCGGATGCGCTGAAGCTGGTGAAGTCGGTCCTTGAAGCGGTGGAGGTACCGGTAATTGTGACAGGGCACAATCATTACGAATCAATGAATGAGGTTATGAAGGAAGTGGGAAGAGGGTGCGCCGGTGAAAACCTCCTCCTGAACTGGGTGGAGCAGGACAACTTCCGCACCATCGCCGGGGTCGCAATCGCATACGGCCATACCCTGGTCGCCCAGAGCCCCATTGATGTGAATATCGCGAAGCAGCTTAACATACTTCTCACCAACATGGATATCAAACCGGAGCAGATAATCATTGACCCCATGACCGGGGCCATGGGATACGGGATCGAATACACCTATTCTGTTATGGAACGGATCAGGATCACCGGCCTCGGCGGTGACGGTATGCTCGCGCATCCGATGATCCTTTCACCGGGGCAGGAA
>JAKPYU010000149.1 GCA_029568995.1 Candidatus Omnitrophota bacterium
TATGTCGTCCCCTGTGTGGGTGGATCTCGACGGCGACCTGGATCTCGACCTGTTGGCTATCGACGGCGCGGGAAACCTGCGGCTCTTCGAGAATCGCGCACCTCAGGGAAACAGGCTGGCAGGCGTTCCCATGACTGACGCGGATGGCGATGCAACGGATGCAAACCAACAAGACAACCGGGTTGCGGTGGGAGCGCTTGTTGAGGTAGACATGGACGGCGATGCTGACTTCCGGGCCACTGACTCCGACATCCTCCTGATTCGCGACATTTCCGCAGCGAGCGCCGGACGATCCCAGTCTCGCGCGCACTTCGGATTGGGCAATGCGAATACCGTCGCCGTGCGCGTGTTGTTTCCGGACGGCTCCGTTGTGACTGCCCCCTCCGTTGCGGCGAATCAAGTCATTACAATCCTCGATGATGGTAGTGCTCCGATCCTGCCGAAACCGGATCTGCCGACACCGACTCCCACGATTCCCCCAACTCCCACTCCGTTACCGGCGTTGCCGCTTGTTCCTGCAAATCCGACACCCGCTGCCCCAGTAGAGGTCGGCGCAACATTCCGGAATGTGTCGGGGGAGGCCGGAATTCGCAGAGACTACAACACGTTCAGTCTCATCGTGGAGGACTTCGATAGGGACGGACTCTTGGATCTATACCTGTGTACAAATGGCATGAGGGGGAGACCGGACCCGAATATCCTCTTCAGGAACGAGGGAAAACTGCGGTTCGCAGATCCTACCGACAAGTTGGGGCTGCTTGAGCGCTTCGGCGATGGCACTGCGGCGGTTGGGGATTGCAATAATGACGGGATTGTCGATGTGATTACCGGAGCAGGGGAAAGAACCTTCCTGTATCGCAGTCGACCCGATGGCACGTACGAAGAGGTTGCCGAGCAAATGGGTATGGGAAAGGCCATCCAGGAAGGCTTTGTACGCTCACTGTGGGTGGACATCGACAATGATAACGACCTGGACTTTGTGACCTGCATCGGCCTATATCGCAATGACGGGGAGAAAGGATTTGCGGAAGTTACCATGTTAGATAACCTGCCCTCCGTGGAGATGGTGGGGGAAGTCTTGCCGCTGGATTATGACCGCGATAATCGTATGGACCTTCTCTTTTTGATAAACGCTTCCCGTGGGCAATCACCCGTCCTGTTGCTGCACAACGAAGGCGGATGCCGGTTCAGTGATGGAACCGCTTCCTCTCGCCTGGCCGCCACTCTGACAAATGAATCTCGCAATTTCTTAAGGCTTTGCGATGCGGCTATTGCCGATGTCAACCATGACGGGTACGCGGATGTTGTCCTCGATAGTCAAAACGTCATTCGCTCCGGGGAGCGCACTCGGGA
>JAKPYU010000150.1 GCA_029568995.1 Candidatus Omnitrophota bacterium
TATGTCGTCCCCTGTGTGGGTGGATCTCGACGGCGACCTGGATCTCGACCTGTTGGCTATCGACGGCGCGGGAAACCTGCGGCTCTTCGAGAATCGCGCACCTCAGGGAAACAGGCTGGCAGGCGTTCCCATGACTGACGCCGATGGCGACGCAACGGGTGCAAACAATCGGAACAAGCGCGTTGCGGTAGGAGCGCGGGTCGAGATAGACGCCGACGGGGATGCCGACTTCCAGGCGGGGGATTCCGACATACTCCTGATTAGCGACATCTCCGCAGCGAGCGCGGGACGATCTCAGCCTCGTGCTCACTTCGGATTGGGTGATGCGACCTCCGTGGCGGTCCGCGTCATATTCCCGGATGGATCGGTTGTGGTTGCCCCCTCCGTTGCGGCGAATCAAGTCATCACAATTCTCGATGACGGTAGTGCTCCGAGCCTGCCGAAACCGGCTCTACCTACACCGACTCCCACAATTCCTCCCACTCCTACTCCGCCGCCGCCATTGCCGCCGGTTCCTGCGAATCCGACGCCCGTTGCTGCATTAGAGGTCGGCGCGACGTTCCGGAATGTATCGGAAGGGGCCGGCATTCGCAGAGATTACAATACCTTTAGCCTTATTGTAGAGGATTTCGACAGGGACGGGCTTCTGGATCTATATTTGTGTACAAATGGTATGGGGGGGAGGCCAGACCCGAATATCCTCTTCAGGAACGATGGGAAACTCCGTTTCTCGGATCCGACCGAGCAATTGGGCCTGCTTGAGCGTTTCAGCGATGGCACGGCGGCGGCCGGCGATTTTAATAATGACGGGATTCCGGACGTGATCACCGGAGCAGGGGAAAAAACCTTCCTGTATCGCAGTCGACCCGATGGCACGTACGAAGAGATTGCCGAGCAAATGGGTATGGGAATGGCCATCCAGGAAGGCTTTGTACGCTCACTGTGGGTGGACATCGACAATGATAACGACCTGGACTTTGTGACCTGCATCGGCTTGTATCGCAATGACGGGAATAAGGGATTTGCGGAAGTTGCCATGTTGGATGACCTGCCCTCCATGGAGATGGTGGGAGAAGTCTTGCCGGTGGATTACGACCGCGACAATCGCATGGACCTTCTCTTTTTGATAAACGCTTCCCGTGGGCAATCACCCGTCCTGTTGCTGCACAACGAAGGCGGATGCCGGTTCAGTGATGGAACCGCTTCCTCTCGCCTGGCCGCCACTCTGACAAATGAATCTCGCGATTTCTTAAGGCTTTGCGATGCGGCTATTGCCGATGTCAACCATGACGGGTACGCGGATATTGTCCTCGATAGTCAAAACGTCATTCGCTCCGGGGAGCGCACTCGGGAAGCTCCGCGTTTTCAGTGTCAAATCAATATCCTCTTGAATGACGGTCAGGGGCATTTTGCAGCAACCGAGGACCTCTTTCCGGTTGTCAATGATGTATTCGGGATCTGCTGGGGAGACTATGATAACGATGGAGACCTCGACCTTTTTGCGGTTTCGCGTTTCGGACACAGACTTTTTCAGAACTGGGGCAATCTCTCGTTTGCGGAGGTTGCTGCTCCTGCAGGACTGACCGAGGGGCAACATCTCGCCGGTCCGCTGTGGGCCGATATGGATAACGACGGAGATTTGGATTTGCTGGTGCGCGAAGGAAGAGCGCCGGGGCCGGAACAGGAATACTTGTTTGAGAATCTGGGCACGAAAGGCAGTTTCCTTGTAGTCGTTCCATTGACCGATGCCGACGGCGACGCGACCGACGAGGATACCGCCGATGACCGAACGGCGGTCGGCGCACGAGTAGAGGTTACTGTCGCCGGTGTTTCGGGAATCCTAACACGCTGGATCACAGCCGGTGAGAACGCAATGAGCGCTCCGGTAGCGCATTTCGGTCTTGGACAGGCGCGCCAGGCGGATGTGCGCGTGGTATTTCCCGACGGCAGCGTAGTCGAAACAAGAAGCGTTCCCGCAGGGAGCCGGCTCGTGGTGCGGGATACCGGGCGATAGGCTATTCCGATTGCGGAGGGTGTAGGGTGGCGCTCAAGCCCGTCTGCGGGCTAGCCCACCGGGAATGACTAAAAGGCACAAATGATGAA
>JAKPYU010000207.1 GCA_029568995.1 Candidatus Omnitrophota bacterium
ACATCCGCTCATTATCTGGCAGGGGCGGGTGATTCGAGAATCGGAGGCGGATCTGATCATCCATGACTGGAAAGAGCATGTCCCCGATGATCTGAAACCTTTCACGACTTTTCAGATCGAAGTACGCGACCTGGACCCGGAACGGCGGTACAACACATACCTTGTTCTGCTGGATGCCCTGCAAGAGGCCGGTGTTCCGGTGTGTCTCCAAGTCGTCGATCCCGATCCGGATTACACATATCCCCTGCGATACGTCGAAAAACTCCTGGACCGCTACGACTGCATTCGTGTGGTTCAGGCGGTCGAGAATCGCACGGAGTTCTATTCCCAGGTCCCCGAAGCGGCGGACCTGTCCACGCCGCCCGACCTGAGTTACATGGTCAAGCTGATCCGCCTGGCCGCCGCACACGGCCTGCCCACCAGTATGCAGCATCAGGCGCTGCGCTGGCTTCATATCGGCACGGATGAACTGGCGCGGGAACTGCGCGAGACCCTCGCCACGTATCATGCTTATGTCCTCCCGGCAAACGAGCACATCGGCAATCAGCATTTTCCGCGCCAGACCTCGGTTTGGGGATTCTGGATGGGGGATGTGGTGGATAACTGGGGTGTGGAGCCACAGACATGGTGGTGGGAGAATGCGCATTTCATCAGGCCGGGTGTGTTCGGTCTCTCTCCGAAGAACTGGATGGAGGTGTACCCCAAAGGGATCTATCGCCCAATGATTCTTCAGGCGGCCATGCTGGGCGCAACGGTTTACGGATTCGAGCCGAACTGGGATTTGTTTGAATACAATCGCCCCGATGTGTGGTACGAGGATATTCTGCCGACTCTGCGCGAGGTAATCCATCGCGGGCTGATCGGCTCCAAGGAAGAGGTTTTGGCGAAAACCAAATTGGCGTACCAGGTTCCGATGTCGAAATCCATCGCGGATTTCCATCGCATTTCGCGGGATATGGACTGGATTGCGGATGAGGGATTGCTGGCCCGTGCCGCGTATGGAGTTTATGCGCGCGGTGTTCAGCATGAACTGATTCCGAATCGGAACCGTGCGTTCTTCATTCCCATTCTGCCGCTGAATGCGAAACCGTCCGCTGTGGAGCGATTTGAGAAAGTGATCGGGCCAGGCGCGTGCAATTCCATTGAGGAATACGAGCAGTTGATCGCCAAGCTGTACCCGGAGCCTGACCGAGAGCCTGCTTATGTGCAACAAGTTGGCCGGTTCCTCCACGTCATGCAGACCCATGAGAATCTGTACGAAGCTCAGGATTTCTCGATCAAAGTCCCGATTGCGGTCCGGAATGTGGAGGTGAAACGCGCAAATGCGGACACCATCGAACTCAAATGGCCGCCGGTCGCGGGTGCGAAAGGATACCAGGTCTGTCGCTGGGTGGATTCGCGTGTGAAACCGGAGGATGTCCCGATCGGTTCTTCCTGGGCACGTTGGGAAATCCTGACTGAGGTTTCGGGACCGCAGACAAGTCTGAACTTGTCCGGTGATGCGATTCTCGGCGTAAGAGCGAAAACCGGGGAAACGGAAGACCTTCAGGGGACCGTGAATTTCCTGGATTGTCTCGTATTTGATATGACCTGCTCGCGGATTGTGGAGATTGTGGAAATCCGGGCGGACAGCGCCACAGCCGCAAGCCGCCCTCGGCAATTTGTGGATAACAGGCCCAAGACTCAGGAATGGTTCGATCTGGGAGTTGGATTACCCGAATCGCATCGCGCCGTTGCGGATGAGGTTAAAGCGGCTCTCCGCGCGTTTATTTCTGCTTATGAGAAAGAAGATATTTCAGCCCTCGCGAAGTTCTATTCTGACGAGTATCGCGATCCGAACGGTTATGATCGGGATTATGCGCTTCGTGCGTGGCTATGGTGGTTTCAACGGACGCAATTCCCCTATTGCACAGCGACGATCCACGAGTGGGATACCTCAAACTACGAGCGCGATGGTCTTGTGCGGATGAAACTGATCGGATTCTGGCGGGGCATCCTGATGTGGGATGAGCCGTGGGGATATGACGGCTGCGCGCGGATTCCGCGTCATGAGACCTGCGATGTCTGGTGGACCTGGAAGAAAACGGACCAGGGATGGAGGATTCTCACAACCGATCCCGCCTGTCCGAATTTCGGCGAAATGCTCTGGAACTCACGGGATCACACGTACCCGACAAAGATGGACGATTTCCGGGACGGGCCGAAGATGTGGTGAGCAAGCGCCAACGGTTCCGGTAGGACGGACAGGCGTCCCTGCCTGTCAGAGGTCGCGGGTTATACGATTCCGTCAATTCCTTTCGTGTGTGGTCGGAGAGCAAAGGCATGAAAATCAGAAATCAGATTTCCCTGGTGACGGTCGGGATTGTGCTTCTGTCAACCGTCGTCTTCGTGTCCGTCGCGGTTACCGCGATCCGCAGCCGCGCCGAGGCGGACATGCGTCAATACCGTGAAGGAGAGCTGGAGAAAACCCGCAGAAAGTTAAAAACCCTGGTGGACACCGCCGTCGGAATTGTCGACACGAATTACCAGAATGCACACAACAAGGCCTTCCTGGAGAAATTCTATGGATACCGCATGAAGAATATCATCGACATTGTGGAATCCATTATCCGCTCAAAGGCCGCATTGGTGGCGCAGGGGAGCCTCACTTTGCCGGAAGCGCAGCGCCTGGCCTGTGAGGAAATCCGTAGTGTGACCTACGACAATCGTACCGGATACGTCTGGATCAACGACATGGGGCGGCCTTACCCCACCATGATCATGCACCCTACCATGCCCACCCTCGAAGGTAAAGTCCTTGACGATCCTCAATTCAACTGCGCCTTGGGGAAGGATGTGAATCTCTTTCAGGCTTTTGTCGAAGTCTGCGCAAATTCCGGCGGTGGATTCGTCGATTATCGCTGGCCGAAACCGACCGAAAAGGGATTGATCCCCGATGCGCCGAAACTCTCTTATGTGCGCCTGTTCCCGCAGTGGGGATGGATTCTGGGAACCGGCATTTATATCGACGATGCGATGTCGGACGCGGTGGAAAAGAGCAAGTCCGACGTGCGAAGCATGAGATACGATGACGGAACCGGGTATCTCTGGATCAACGATATGGGACGCCCGTACCCCACCATGGTGATGCACCCCACGATCCCCTCCCTCGAAGGGCAGGTGATGGATAATCCCGAATATAATAATTGTGCGTTCGGGAAAAGCCAGAATCTTTTCCAGGCGTTTGTAGATGTCTGCACCGAGAAGGGCGATGGCTTTGTGGACTATCTCTGGCCGAAACCCACTAAAGAAGGATTGAGCGAACCGGCCGCGAAACTGTCTTACGTGCGCTTGTATGAACCGCTCGGATGGGTGATCGGCACCGGCGTGTACATCGACAATATCGAAACGGAGATCGAGCAGAGACTCTCCGTCATGAACGAGCACATCAACCGCCTGGTTCTGATGATTGTATTCACCTCCATCCTGATCGTTCTTGCCGCAATCGGATTATCCTTTGCTGCGGGGGGAACTCTCACCCGGCCCATCCGGCAGTTAATTGCGTCCATGAAAGAAATTCAGGAAGAAGGATTGACTCTGAAACGGGTGAAGCTGCGAGGCTCGGAAGAGATTGAGAAACTCGGGACGATTTTCAACCAGATGGTTGGGGCCATCATGGATGGGGTGACGCGCCTTGCCGAAAGCACCGCCGATAAGGAGCGGATTGAGAGCGAATTGCGTATTGCACGCGAAATCCAGATGGGCATTCTTCCACGCCTTTTCCCGGCGTTTCCGGAGCGTTCCGAGTTCGACATTCATGCGGCAATCGATCCGGCAAAAGAGGTCGGGGGCGATTTGTACGATTTCTTTTTCCTCGACGAGGATTCATTCTGTTTCCTGGTGGGAGATGTTTCGGGGAAAGGCGTCCCGGCAGCGTTCTTTATGGCCGTCACGAAGACCTTAATTAAGGCGGTTTCCGAAAGTCGTCAACCCATCGGCGAAATCATTACAAAAGTGAACCGTGATATGAGTTTTGACAACAAATCCGGGATGTTTGTGACCCTGTTCTGTGCGGTATTGAATGTGAAAACAGGCGAGGTGCACTATACGAACGCCGGGCACAATCCACCCATGGTGATTCGAAAAGGTGAGGAACCGTTCTTTCTCAAGGGGCACGGCCCGAATCAGCTTGTGGCCGGATTCATGGATGATGTTGTGTATCGGACAGACACGTTGCGTCTCTCGCCGGGCGATACGCTGTTCCTGTATACCGACGGAGTTACGGAAGCGATGAATCCCGAAAGTGAACTCTATTCCGATGAGAGACTCCTGGTGGAACTCTCAGGCATTGAGGATGTTTCCGGGAAATTACCGGAAGACCTGATCCGAACCGTATTCCGGAGCGTCAGGAAGTTCGCTGCCGGAGCGGAACAATCGGATGATATCACGATGCTTGCGCTGCGGTTTCGCGGTGACAGAACTACCTGAGACCGAGATACCTGCGCATTTGTTCCACGATTCTGGCCGCTTCATTTCTGGCGGCTTCCGCAAAGTCTTTCCCTTTTGAGGCGAACAGCACAGAACGAGATACGTTGACCATGATGTTCCCGTCGAGCGACGCCTGACCTTGCCGCAGGGTTTCCTCCAGGTCGCCGCCCTGTGCGCCGATTCCCGGACAGAGAATCGGAATTTCGGGACCGAGAATACCCCGGATGTCGCCTAACTCGTCGGGGGCTGTTGCACCCACAACCGCGCCCAGGTTTTTCGCAGTATCCCAGTCGCGGATTTTTCGGGCCACCCATTGATACATCGTCTCTGTGGTTCCGTCTTCTTTGCGGATTGTTTTTGTTTGAAGATCGACTCGTGAAGGATTGGATGTATAACACAGCACAAAAATCCCGCAGTCAGGGTAATCGCGGAATGGCGCGATGGCGTCCTCTCCCATGTATGGATTCACGGTAACCGCGTTGAACGGCATGGTCTCAAGAAACGCCTTCGCGTACTGCCGGGCCGTATTGCCGATATCTCCCCGCTTGCTGTCAGCGATTGCCGGGATGCCGAGCGAATGAAGATATCGCGCGGTCTGTTCCAGCGCTGCAAATCCCTCCGCTCCCCGACTTTCGTAGAATGCGGTGTTTGGTTTGTAGCAGACCGTGAGATCCTTCGTGGCGTCAATGAT